>DASQEG010000891.1:0-8727 GCA_035633775.1 Bryobacteraceae bacterium | reverse complement strand
GTGAACGTGCAGTTCATGACCGTTATGGCGACGAAGATGCCCTTCATCGGCCGGGGTTAGGCCGGGTCATCGACTCTTCATGAAGTGCATGTCGGTGAACTTCAGGAACTGCTCCCAGTCGTAAGCATTCACTTCGTGCTTGCCGTTCCGGTAATGGAAGCCAAGCGTGCGGTGAATCGGCTGATTCAGGCCAGGCATGATGTTGGTTCCGAGATCCTGCTGGCCGAGGAGCCGGTACACGGGTCCCGCACCAACCAGCGACAGGAACTCGCCTTTGGGGTCCGCCCACTGATCGTCTTCAGCTCCGGTGATATATACAGGCCTCGGAGCAATGAGTGCCACCAGCTCGTGCATGTCGACCGGCAGCTCCGACGGCCGCTCGGCAAATTTGCCAAAGTTCGGTGTGAACCAGTACGGGAAGCGCTTGTTGAGATCGGCCAGGGTCTCGCCGTAGTTACGGCGCGCCAGCGATGCGCCTCCTTCGCCCGCCTGGTTTGCGATCACGAGAGCTATGCGGGGGTCCTGCGCCGCTGCCCAGAGAGCCGTTTTCCCGAGCCGTGAGTGGCCGAGCACAGCAATGCGCTTCGAATCGATATCGCTCTGTTTCTCGAGGAAATCGATAGCTCGGCTCACCGCGTAAGCCCACGCTCCGATTGCACCCCATCCGTTAGCCGCAGGCTCACCCTTCGTCAACAGCGGGCGAATGCCGTGCTTGTCGCCACCCTCAAAGTCGGGCTCAATGTCCTGGTAATAGAACGTGGCAAGTGCGTACCCGCGTGCCAGCAGATCTTCCAGCGAGAACCCTTTCATGCTTCCTCGAGTGTTCGGGTCAGCTGGCTGGCGCTCGCGTGTCTTCGGGTTCCATAGGGTCCCCAGCCGGATGGCGGGATCAGCGCTCACGGCGTGATTGCCGTAGAAGCTGACGGTCAGGATCACTGGAACGGGCTTCCGCGCAGCAGCAGCAGCGGGCACATACAGAAGCAGATTTTGTTTTGGCGCATCCGGGTTCGATGAGTATCGAATCTGAACCTGCTTGCGCGTCGCCTTCCCTCCGAGAGCCTGCCCGTCCTGCTCGATGACCTCGTAGTCGAGCTTCGGTGGTGCCTGAGGGCTCCGGCCATAAACGTTTTCCTCAAACAGCCTCAGGATCTCGATCCGGCGGCGTTTCCAATCCTCCGCCGAGCGCACCGGCTTTCCATCAGCAAAGATGAGGGGGTCCGGGAGCGTGTAGCTGCCCACCTTCGCTTCGTCGTAATTGCCGGGAGGCGCCTGCGCTGCCATTGAGGCCAGCGCGAGCAGAGGCAGGAAGTAAATGCTCTTGGACACGAGCACATCATATCCGCATATCGTGGTACACTGCGGTTTCATGTTCGTGCACGCCCATCATCACCATCATCGGCATCTGCCGTAGTGGCCGTGCTCTCGAGCGAACGACTTCACAACTGCTGAGAAACGAGCCCGCGGCGCCACTGGTGTTGCGGGCGTTTTTGTTTTCACGACAGGTACATATGAATCTGGATTTCAAGAAACTCGACGGCCTCGTGCCTGCCGTCATTCAGGACTACGCGAGCCGGCGAGTGCTGATGGTGGGCTTCATGAATGAAGAGGCATTTCAGCGCACGACAGAGACGGGGTTTGCCACATTCTTCAGCCGTTCCCGTAACAAGCTGTGGCTGAAGGGGGAGTCCTCAGGGCACCGGCTCGTGGTGAAGCGCATGACCACTGATTGCGATCAGGACTGTGTGCTCGTTGAGGTCGAGGCGCTTGGCCCCGGTGTTTGCCACGAAGGTTATGAGAGCTGCTTCTTTCGTGAGCTTCGCGACGGGCAGTGGACCGTTTGCGATCAGAAGGCCTACGACAGCGACTCGGTGTACGGGGGCACGAAGTGAAGCTGAAGCTCGGGATTCCGAAAGGGAGCCTTGAGAACGCCACGATCGACCTCTTTCGCAAGGCCGGTTTCACGATCACAACCAGCAGCCGCTCGTACTTTCCTGCCATTGACGACCCCGACATCGAGTGCATGCTGATCCGTGCACAGGAGATGGCGCGGTACGTGGAGGACGGCATCCTCGACGCGGGGCTCACAGGTCGCGACTGGGTCGAAGAGAATGCCGCGGACGTTGCGACGGTTGTGGACCTGATCTACGCAAAGCAGAGCTTTGGGAAAGTGCGTTGGGTGCTGGCAGTGCCGGACGCTTCACCCTGTCAGTCTGTCAGGGACCTTGAAGGCAAGATCATTGCCACTGAACTGGTGGAAACGACGAAGCGGTACCTCGAACGCAATGGCGTCCGAGCTAAGGTCGAGTTTAGCTGGGGCGCGACGGAAGTGAAGCCGCCTGTGCTCGCGGATGCGATCGTCGAAGTCACGGAGACCGGGTCGTCGCTTCGTGCCAACAAGCTGCGCATTGTGGAAACGGTCCTCGAATCCAACACGCAACTCATCGCCAACAAAGCAGCGCTTGAGGACGAATGGAAACGGCGCAAACTGGATGACATGCGAATGCTCCTCGAGGGTGCGATCAACGCCCTCGGCAAGGTCGGACTGATGCTGAATGTGCTGCAGGAAGATCTTCCCAAGGTGCTCGCGGTCCTGCCAGCCCTGAAGAATCCAACGATCTCACAGCTGAGCGAGGGTGACTGGCTTGCGGTGAACACGATTCTTGATGAGTCCACGGTGCGCCGGATCATTCCGCGACTCAAGGAAGCCGGGGCGCAAGGAATCGTTGAGTATCCGCTGAACAAGATCGTGATGTAGCATGATCCGGATCATTCGCTCTTCCGAAGCAGGCACGCTGCTCACGCGCAAGGCAGCAAGGTTCGACGACGCTGAGAATGCCGTTCGTCCGATCATTGAAGCAGTTCGCACGCGTGGAGACGCCGCGGTTCGTGAGTATGCTGCGAAGTTCGACGACTACCAGGGCAACGAGTTCCGAATCGGAGCGTCGCAGATTGCTCAGGCAGCGGATAGACTCTCGCCTCAGTTCCGCGATGCGGTGCTTACCGCGGCAGCTTCCATTCGAAGCTTTGCCGAACTGCAGGTCCCGCAGCCGTTCACACGCGACATCGGGCCCGGTATTCGCGCCGGACAAATTGTGCGCCCGCTCGACACCGTGTGCGGCTACATTCCCGCTGGACGGTATCCGCTTCCTTCAACCGTCATGATGACGGTAATTCCTGCGCAGGTTGCGGGCGTCAGAAACGTGTGCATCACGAGCCCAAGGGCGGTGCCCGAGATTCTTGGAACGGCGGGGCTGCTGGGCGGCGTAGAGGTGTACCAGCTCGGCGGCGCACACGCAATTGCCGCGTTCGCATTCGGCACCGAAACAGTCCCGCGAGCAGACCGCATCGTGGGTCCCGGTAATATTTATGTCGCGGCTGCGAAGAAGCTGCTGGCGGGTGAGGTCGGCATTGACTTCGTTGCGGGGCCCACAGAAATCCTGATCATCGCCGACGACGGCAACGCTCGGTGGATTGCCGCCGACATGCTGGCCCAGGCGGAGCACGACACCGATGCATCGGCCGTCCTGCTCACCACTTCCCACGCCCTTGCCGAACAGGTCAGCGCTGAGCTCGAGCGGCAACTGCCGTCACTTCCGACAGCGGCGGTGGCGCGGGAAGCGATCGATCGCAACAGCGCGATCATCATTGTCGACAGCCCGCAGGAAGCCGTGGAACTCAGCAACCGTTTTGCGCCTGAACACCTCAGCCTGCACGATCCTTCATTACTTGATGCCGTGCAGCATGCGGGCAGTGTCTTTCTGGGACCACTAAGCCCCGAAGCCGCCGGCGACTATGCCAGCGGGCCCAACCACGTGCTGCCGACAACAGGCGCGGCCCGTGTTCGCGGCGGCCTCTCCGCGGCCGATTACGTGAAGGTTATCTCGACGCAGCAACTCGCCCCCGAAGCGCTGTCTCGCCTGTGCCCGGCTGTTACAACGCTTGCACGCGCGGAGGGGCTGGAAGCACACGCACGCTCGATGGAGGTGCGGCTCGATGCGTAAGCCTCCACAGGTCCGCGATGCGGTTCGCAGGATGGCACCCTATTCGCCTCCCACAGGAGGCCGTGCGGGCAAGCTGCGCCTCGACTTCAACGAGAACACCGTGGGCTGCTCACCCGGGGTAGCCGAGTTCCTGCGCAGCAAGGTCTCTGAGGGCGCACTTGCAATCTACCCGGAATATCTGAAAGCGAAGACCGACCTTTCCGAATACTTTCGTGTTGCTGACACGGAGATGATGCTGACCAATGGAACGGATGAAGCGATCCAGGTTCTCATCAACACATACGTTGATGACAGCGATGACGTGCTGATCCTGACCCCCTCCTACGCCATGTATCGGTTTTACGCGGACGTTGTAGGGGCCTCAATACGCGAGCTTCCGTATCGTAAAGAGAAGCTGGCCTTTCCGCTTGAGGAACTACTGCACGCCATTCGGCCCAACACGAAAGCTATTCTCATCTCAAATCCGAATAACCCGACCGGCACTGCAGTCAAGCTGGAAGGAGTCGAAAAGATCCTCAAGCGCGCGCCGGACTCCGTCGTCTTAATCGATGAGGCCTACTACGAATTCTGTGGCATCACCGCGCTGCGGCTCATCGACGATTTTCCAAACTTGTTTGTAAGCCGCACGTTCAGCAAAGTTTACGGACTCGCGGGGATGCGCGTCGGCTGTCTGTTCTCCGATGCACGCAATATCGAATTCGCTCAGAAGGCGCAGTCACCTTATAGCGTGAACATGCTTGCAGCCCTGGCTGCGCGAGCGGCAGTGCGCGATACGGGTTACGTCACCCGATATGTTACAGAGGTGCTCGCTGCCCGGGAGCTACTGTACGTTGAGCTTGAACGCCTCGGCATTTCGTACTACGAGAGCTCCGGAAACTTTGTGCTGATGCAACTTGGCAGTCGTGCCGTCGAGGTCCGTGACAAGCTGCGCAATGCCGGAGTACTGGTGCGTGATCGGAGTTACGAGATCGCCGGGTGTGTGCGCGTGACGGTCGGGACTCGTGATCAGACGCGCAAGTTTCTTCAGGAGCTGGAGCGAATCTGGTGAGTCGACCCGTTCTGGTCTTCGACATGGATGGAGTTCTTGTGGACGTATCGGAGTCCTACCGTGCCACGATCGTGGAAACGGTTCGGCACTTCACCGGACACGAGATCCCACGCGAACTGATCCAGCAGTACAAGGACACAGGAGGGTGGAACAACGATTGGGCGCTCTCTCAGCGCATCATCCTCGACACTGCGCAGACCGATGTTCCGTATGAAGAAGTGATCCAGGTGTTCCAGAGCTATTTCTTCGGACCGGATAACAAGGGTCTGGTTATGCGTGAGAAATGGTTGCCGGCGGACGGACTCCTTGAGCGCCTCCGCCATACGTATCATCTGACGATCTTCACCGGACGTCTGCGTGGGGAAGCCGCATTCACTCTGAACCGCTTCGTACCTGACCTGCAGTGGGCACGAGTCGTCGGTGACGACGATGTTACCCGATCAAAGCCGGATCCTGATGGGCTTCTCCAGATCGCGGCTGAAAACCCGGGCGCGGCACTCACCTACCTGGGCGACACCGTCGACGATGCGCGGAGTGCACGCGCTGCCGGCGTCCGCTTCATCGGCGTGGCGCATCCCAGGCACCCGCACCTGCCAGACCTGTTGCGGAGGGAAGGGGCAGCAGCCGTAATCGAGGACATTAACGAAATCGAAGGGGTTCTGTGATGCGGGAAGCGTCAGTAGAGCGAAACACGAGGGAGACCCAGATCTCCGGACGGCTTGTCATCGAAGGACAGGGCCAGAGCGAGATCGCGACCGGCATCCGCTTCCTCGACCACATGCTGGAACTGTTCACGAAGCATGGTGGGTTCGACCTGCAGCTTCGCGGCAGCGGCGACCTGGATGTGGACCAGCATCACCTCGTCGAAGATGCCGGAATTGTTCTCGGGCAGTTGTTCGCGCAAGCCCTGGGTGATCGCGTCGGTATCAATCGCGCTGGGTACTTCGTGCAGCCCATGGATGAGACACTCGCGGTCGCCGCGATTGACCTCGGCGGACGGGTTGCCCTCGTCTACAAGGACAAGGTCAAGACAAAAAAGGTAGGCGACCTGCAATCTGAGCTTGTGTACGATTTCTTCGATGGATTCGCGCAGCACGTCAAGGGCAACGTTCATGTCAAGGTCCTGTACGGGCGCTCGAATCACCATAAGGTTGAGGCTGTCTTCAAGTGCTTCGCCAGGGCAATGCGTTTCGCGTGCTCTATTGACGAGCGCCTCAAGGATCAGTTGCCATCGACGAAGGGACTGTTGTGATTGGCATTTTCGACTACGGTGCGGGAAACCTGCGCTCCGTACAGAACACGCTCGATGCAATCGGTGCGCAGTATGAATTGATACGGGATGTGGCCGGCATCGGTGCGGCTTCGAAGATCATCCTGCCCGGCGTCGGCCATTTCGGCCAGATGATGAATGCGCTGGATCGCATGCAGGTGCGAAATGCGCTACGTGAACGCATCGGCGCGGGTGTTCCGTTCCTCGGTATCTGCCTTGGACTGCAGGCGCTCTTTGAACGGAGTGCTGAGGCGCCCGGAGAACTGGGGCTCGCGCTCTATCCCGGAACTGTGGAGCGCTTTCCCGTCACTGACCGCGTGCCTCACATGGGCTGGAACACTGTAAGCCCCGTGAAGCGATCGCAACTCCTTCCTCCGGGCGGTACCGTTCCTCATTTCTACTTCGCGCACAGCTACTACGTTCCCGTGTGCCCGCAGGCTGCTGCGGTCTGCGAATACTCCGTTCCGTACACGGCTGTGCTGGAGCAGGACAACGTGTTCGGCGTCCAGTTTCATCCGGAGAAATCAGGCAGCATCGGACTGGATGTGGTCCGGAGATTCGTCGAGCTATGCTAGCCCGCCGCATCATCCCCTGCCTTGACGTAACCGGAGGCCGCGTGGTGAAGGGCATCAACTTCATCAACCTGCGCGATGCAGGCGATCCGGTTGAGCTTGCCGAACGGTACAACGACCAGTCGGCCGACGAACTCGTGTTTCTCGATATTACGGCGTCCAGCGACGAGCGCGACACCATGGCAGACGTTGTTGCCAGGACGGCGCGGAAGGTTTTCATTCCTCTGACGGTGGGCGGCGGAATCCGCTCCGTCGAAGATGCGCATCGCATTCTGATGTCCGGGGCGGATAAGGTCAGCGTCAACACCGCTGCTGTACGCCGGCCGGAGCTGATGACCGAGCTCAGCCGTGAGTTTGGGTCGCAGGCCGTTGTCCTCGCCATCGACGCGCGACGCAGGCCGGATGGTGGCTGGAACGTGTACACCAAAGGGGGCCGTGTCGACGAGGGCATCGATGCGATCGAGTGGGCACAGACGGGTGAGGCGATGGGAGCGGGGGAAATTTTGCTCACGTCGATGGATACCGATGGCGTGCAGACCGGCTTCGATTGTCCGCTTACGTGCGCTGTGTCGCGAGCGGTAAACATCCCTGTAATCGCATCCGGCGGTGCTGGCAAACCCGACGACTTTACGCGTGTCTTCGACGAAGGCGAAGCTGATGCGGCACTGGCAGCTTCGATCTTTCATTACGGGACCTATACAGTGGATGAGCTGAAAGAACATCTCGACAAGCACGGCATCTCCGTCAGGAGAGTGGCGCGGTGATCATACCCTGCATCGATTTGATGGGCGGCAAAGTGGTTCAGCTGGTTCAAGGGCGCGAGAAAGCTCTCGAAGGCGAAAGCATCGAAGTGATGCGTGAGCGCTTCTCCGCGTTTCCGGTCATCCAGGTCATTGATCTTGATGCCGCGATAGGACAGGGCGAGAACGAAGAGCAGGTACTGTGGCTTGCTCGAAATGCGCGCATTCGCGTCGGTGGTGGTGTTCGCACTCCCGAGAAGGCGCGCAGGCTGCTCGACCTCGGTGCCGAGAAAGTGATCGTTGGTACAGCTGCGTTTCAGTCAGACGGTCCGAATACTAATTTCCTTCGCGCGCTGACTGCAGCGGTGCCCACCGATTCCGTGCTGCTCGCTCTCGACTCGAAGGACGGCCGTATCGTCGTCAAAGGCTGGCGCGAGTCACTCCACGTTTCCGCCGAGCAGGTCATACGGGATCTGGAACCGTACTGTGGCGGATTCCTGTGCACTTATGTGGACAAGGAAGGGATGATGCAAGGCACCGACCTCGACTGGTTTCGCCGGCTGCGTGAAGCTACGGACCGGGAAATTACAGCGGCCGGCGGAATCACTACGTACGAGGATGTAACGGCCCTGCAGGCCATGAGTATCCATGCAGCCGTAGGTATGGCAGTTTACACAGGACGTCTGGATCTCGGGCGTCTCGCGACTATGTAACAGATAGTCCCTGATTCGGAGTCTATGACCGGAGCCGAAATTTGCCGGTCAAAGAACTGCTGGACAAGATCGATCACGGGTTCACCTGGATCATCCATCGACGCGAGCCGAACCAGCAGCACATCCCTCCGCAGCAGCGCATTCGAAACTTCAAGTGGCTGTCGATTCTTGCGCTGATCGCCCTCATTCTGCAAAGCGGATTGCTGTTCCTCGCTCTCTTTGAGCCTGTGCTGCCGTATCGTGTCTCGCGGTCAGCCGCCGAGCGGCTGGACGATCCTCACTTCGTGAAAACACTTGAGGCCCTTACCGGTGCGCATCTGTATTCGCACTCACGCCTGGAAGTGTTGACGAACGGCGAAAACTACTACGAAGCGGAGCTGGAT
>DASQEG010000890.1:0-2348 GCA_035633775.1 Bryobacteraceae bacterium | reverse complement strand
AGCAGGCGCATCACGACGCTCTCGCCGTACATCGTCGGCAGCGTCGACACACGAAGGTCGACCTCACGGCCGACGGTCTTGATTTTGATGCGGCCATCCTGTGGAAGCCGGCGCTCAGCAATGTTGAGCTTCGCCATCAGCTTGACACGTGAAATGATGGCGGCTTTCAGCTCCTTGGGCGGCTGCTCCTGGTTGTAGAGCACGCCGTCTATGCGATAGCGCACGCGGAACTCACGCTCGAAGGGTTCGATGTGAATATCGCTCGCGCGCTTCTCCACGGCCTGGGCAATGACAGCGTTCACGAGGCGAATGACGGGAGCTTCGCTCGCCATGTCTCGGAGGTGTTCAAGATCCTCCGCCATCTCGCCGGCTGCGGATTCGAAGCTGTCGCGGCTGCGCGCAGTCTCGCCATAGTAGCGATCTACGGCATCGACGATTTCCGCTTCGGGTGCGAGGACCGGCTCCACCCGCAGCCCCGTAAAGCTGCGCACGGCCGCGATGGTTTCGAAATCCAGCGGATCGGCCATTGCGAGCGTAAGCGTTGATTCATGCAGGGCGACGGGAAGGCAGCGGGACTGGCGGAGAAATCGAGGCGAAAGCTTCTCGGTCTCAGGCGAAACCGCGGGAGGACCATCGATCGAGATCAAGCGCACGTCAAGCTGGTCCGACAACGCGGCCAGCACGTCGCGGCTGGCACAGTATCCGGCATCCACCAGAATCCGGCCCAGTTTCTCACCTCGCTCTTTCTGGAGCTCGAGCGCACGGGCCAGATCGTCGGAGTTCAGCAGCTCACGCGCGATCAGCATTTCGCCGAGGCGCAGCGGTCGCGGGACAGCTGCCAGCATCAGAAGTATTCCTCCGTGCGGATCGCCTTGGCCAGTTCAGATCCGTTGGACAACAGCAGAGCGCGGCGTGGTGCCGTCATCACGATCTGGCGCGGCATACCGTCAGCGTTCTCCCAGCGGAAGTAGGGAATCGTGACGGCGAGCGCGACCTTGTCGTTCGGCGGCACCTCGCGCAGGCTGTGAGCCAGGTTCACCAGCATGGCAGGCATCTGTTCCTTCAGATAAGAGATGCGAACGCGCTTCTTTTCCCGCAGCCTCGCGACGTCTTCCTTCGTGAACTGCGGCCGAAACGGGTTTGGGGCGGCGGAGGGGACCAGTTCGACTTCCGTGCTGAAAACTACTCCGAAGCCATCGAGGTACACAGACCGCGTGTATCCGAGCACCGACAGCCGCTCTTCCTGCATCATCGTCTCGAAGCTGGTGTCCGTGCTGCGTTCGAGCGTGCGCAACGCAGTCCGGGACACCCGTGACGGAGTATGTGCGGCGGTGATCACGACCAGCGCCACTGCCGAACCTATCGCAACTCTGGCCGATATTCTCATTGGTACAAGCCGGCGTTCCGCATGAGCGAGCTCTTGCTCGACTGATCCACCCGCTCCAGCATGTCCCTGACAACCAGCAGCTCTTCGCGGCGCCTTGATTCGACATTCGCCAGTCGTGAATTTACGAGTTCCAGCGTGCGCGCAAGCTGCTTTTGTTCGTTGGCAGCAACGGCCTTTGCCACCTCAGTCCGGACGCGTTTCTCGATCTCGGCCTCGACCGCCGCAGCACTGACCGTGGGTGCCGGTGCGGTCACGGCCGCTTGAGTCACAGTCGCCGGCCGCACCTGCCAGCCGTGCACCATGATGGCCCCGGCTAACATCGCCGCCGACGCAAATCCCAGCTGCGGGCCTGAGGCCCACAGCC
Source organism: Bryobacteraceae bacterium (assembly GCA_035633775.1). Lineage (GTDB taxonomy): Bacteria > Acidobacteriota > Terriglobia > Bryobacterales > Bryobacteraceae > JAWXCM01. Next base: position 597 of record DASQEG010000890.1, on the reverse strand, counting down.
GCTGGTACCACCGCGGCTCGAAAACTTTATCCGACACAAACGCAATCCGGCGCGGTGGTTCCTCGTCCGGAATGGCGAGCAGCATCGCCCTCGTCAGTCCAAGTGTGTCGAGCTCGGCGCGGCACTCGGCGCATGCCTCAGCATGGGCTTCCACTTCCGCGCGTTCGGGCTGCGACAGCTCCGAGAGCACATAATCCTTCAGCTTTTCGGGAGAGCACTCACGCCCACTCATTCGGCACCTCTGGTCCTAACTGGCGACAACGTTTCCTTAAGCAAGTCCAGCGCGGTGTAGAGCCGCGACTTGACCGTTGATACAGGACAGCCGAGAATGTCGGCCATCTCCTCAAACTTGAATCCCTGGTAGATTTTCAGAACGACGGCCTCGCGCTGATCGTGCGAAAGCCGGGTCAAAGCACGCTCCACGGCGAGGCTGACCTCGATCGGCAACATCCGCCGTCCGGGCCCGGGCTCCAGCCAGGGCTGAAACTGTGCCTCTTCGAGGTCGGTCTCCGGCCGGTTCTTCCGCAACTGCGAATAAGCCTCGTTGTGGGCGATCCGGTAGATCCACGGCCCGAACCGGTCGATGTCTTCCAGCCG
>DASQEG010000889.1:0-2308 GCA_035633775.1 Bryobacteraceae bacterium | reverse complement strand
TAACGAGATCGAGAAGTTTGTCTTTGACTGGCCTCGCTGGCTGTTCGCGGCAGGTGCCATGGCGGAAGGTGGACGAGGCGACGAGCGCGCTCAGCTGATCAACGAAAATTCACTTAAAGCATCACCGAGTCAGAAGATGCGCGGCTTTATCAGGGGGCGCGGTGAGGACAAGGTCAAGATCTACCTGTCCATGAATCCCGCTAACCCAGGTAGAACCAGCGAACCGGTGGTGATTTGGCGTAATCCAACCATCACGATCCGGAATGCGGAACGCGCCGCACTGCCGCCGAAATCATTGAAGTCCATGCTGGCTCCTGAAACGCTGGCAAAACTTACCTTCCAGGACAATGACCTGATCACACGCGGTGGAGGAGTCGTCGAGCTCGAGCTGAACCTGCCGCCGAAGGCGCTGTTCATCGGCATCAACACCGAAGCCGCGCTCGCGCCCGAGTCGCCTGCTGACACCGTGCTGCGCTGCACGATTAGCGACACGCTCGAGCCGTCAATGGGTACCCCTGTCGTAGCATTGCTCGCTCAGACTTCGAGCGAGGCGTACAAGCAATGGCGTGCCGGTGTGCTTGAGTTCGCCCGTACCCTGCCGCAGAACTCGCAGGGCGAGCCCACACCATCGGATCGCGACGACATCCCGCCGCCGTTCAACAACACCTACAACCAGCCTGAACGGGACTGGTTTCACCAGCGGGTGAAGTACTATCGCACGGATTCCTTCCTTGTCGAGAAGATTCTCGACGACGCCAGTCGCGCGCAGCTGGAAGACGCCTGGGCCGATCTGCTGACGTCTTTCGATTATCACGATGTGTTCCTGAGCTTCGTCTCGACGAAGTACGAGCTGGGCCTGAAGGACGCGAAGATCGACAAGCTCGATCTAACGACACTGCCGGCAGAGCCCCGGAAGTACGCAGTGATCCTGTTGGAGGAATATCGCGCCGCCCGGGCTCGCCGCAACGCCGCGGAAGCAAGGCACGTAAACGATGCGGTTTCGCTGGCTGAAAAAGCCTGGCGAAGGCCTCTCACAGTCGCTGAAAAGCAGTCCCTGCAGGCTTTCTACAAAAAGACCCGCGCCACCACCGATCACGATAAGGCTGTGCGGGCGCTGTTGACCCGCGTGCTGGTTTCGCCGGCCTTCCTGTATCGCGTGGAAGCACCCGCAAAGCTCGCAGGCACTCAGCCCTTGGATAACTGGCAGCTCGCGAACCGGCTTAGTTACTTCCTATGGTCTTCACCGCCGGATGCAGAACTGCGCCGGGCGGCCGCAGCCTCTGAGCTCACGAAGCCCGAGAACCTGGCCAAACAGGCTCGACGTATGCTTGCCGATCCCAAGGCTCGCCGTTTTGCAACCGAGTTCTTCGGGCAGTGGCTCGGCTTCTACCGTTTCGACCAGTATCGCGGCGTCGATACCTCACGATTCCCCGAGTTCACCCAGGACGTAAAGCAGGGGATGTATGAGGAAGCGGTTGCGTTCTTCGACCACATCGTGCGCGGTAACCGGCCGGTCGCCGAGATGTACGCTGCCGACTACACGTTTCTGACACCCGCGCTCGCCAAGCACTACGGCTACAACAAGGAGCTGAAAGCCGGTTCGGAGCCGGTGAAAGTGGAAGGGGCAAGCTCGTTCCAGCGCGGCGGCATGCTGCGACTTGGTGCGGTTCTCACCTCGACCTCGGCGCCGCTGCGCACCAGCCCTGTAAAGCGGGGAGACTGGATGCTGCGCCGCGTGCTCGGCACGCCGACGCCTCCTCCGCCGCCCGACGTGGGCTCGATCCCGGCGGACGAAAAAGCATTCGGAGGCCAAACACTTCGTGAGCGTTTGGAGTCCCACAAGCGGAATCCCGCGTGCGCCAGCTGCCACACAAGGATCGATCCTCTCGGTTTCCCGCTGGAACGCTATGACGCGGTAGGGCGCTGGCGCAACACTTACGCGGACGGTAAGCCGATTCATGACTCGGCGCAGGCAGCGGACATGGAGATCAGTGGCGTCGATGGACTTTTGAAGTACGTGCAGAACCATGACAAGCAGGTGATGCGCAACTTTGCATATAAGCTTGTGGGGTACGCGCTTGGGCGCACGGTTCAGGGTTCCGATCAGATGCTGATCAACAACCTCGCCGATCGCGGGATGCAAAGTTCGGTTGCGGACCTGGCGGCCGAAATCGTCAGCAGCCGGCAGTTTCGATATCGCAAGGAAGAAGAGGAAGGCGCGAAAAGATGACAAAGAAGAACTCAAGGCGTCACTTCCTGCGTGGCGCGGGCGTTGCACTGGCGCTGCCGTGGATGGAGTCGCTTCCGC
>DASQEG010000888.1:0-2705 GCA_035633775.1 Bryobacteraceae bacterium | reverse complement strand
ATCAGCGCAAGGAATGATGCGGGTCAGCCGTTCGGCTACTTCAAGCTCCAGTTCGTGCTGGGCTCCGTAGGTGAGACCGCGCTGCACCTGCTCTGAAATGGCCTTCGCTACCTCGGGCGGTGAGTGTCCCAGAATAAGCGGTCCCCACCCCAGAGCGTAGTCGATGTAGAGATTCCCATCTACATCCTTCACGCCTGATCCAGCTCCCGAGTGGTAATACATTGGATACGGCCGGGCTGTTCTGCGGAGGCCGCTTGACACTCCTCCGGCCAGCGACTCACATGCACGGGCATACATCGCCGCGGACAACCGAGTCCTGGCACGTATCGCGGCGTCCCGCTCAGGTGCGCGGAACGGGTTTCGCTTCTTTACGGCAGGCGTTGCTGCGGAGTGCTCAGGAGGAGATGAATGGGTCATCGTTATGCCAGATGCAATCGTACTAAGCTGCCGGAGACAGCGCTGACGGAGTGCGAAAGGGCTGCGAGAGATTGTACCCGCAGCCTTTGCCACTCGGTGCTAGAACTCGATCCGGAAGCGAAACTGAATGTTCCTCGGACCGCTCATCTCGCGACCGCCGCCTCCTTCACGAAGCTGAAACACACGTCCGACGCTGGCTGGGACGGAGATGTTCGCGTTCGGCCAGTCGAAGTGAGGGCGGTTGAAGACGTTCGTGATGTTCGCCTGAAGCGCGAACCGAAGCCGCTCCGTGAGGTTGAAGTTTTTGATCGCACTCAGGTGGTGAAGATTTAGACCAGGCCCTTCCAGAATCGCAACCCCGCTGTTGCCAAATCGTCCGGGCGGAGGCGGAACAAAAGCGCTCGCGTCGAACCAGCGGTCGGGCGATCGCTCACTCCGAGGCAGGTTCCCGTCCTTGATGCGATCCGGCAGGCCGCCTGACGTGTTCGTGTTCGAAGGATCCGAGCCGGTGAAGGTGGGTGTGAAGTACTGGCCGCTCTGCAGGTACGTGATCCAGCCAAGCTGCCACCCTCCAAGAACCGCGTCGACAGCCCGCGGTGACTGGCTCAACCAGGTGCGACCTCGCCCGAACGGAAGATCATAGGACGCATTCAGTACGAAGCGGTGGCGCGAGTTGTAGGCGTCGCGGCTCCACATTTTGTGGTTGTACGGGTTGTCGAGGTTTGCATGGTCGAGCATGCTGTTGGAGAGCGTGTAGTGTGCGGACATGATGACACCGCCAGCACGCTTCTGCACCTCGATCTGTCCGGCATCATAGTTCGCCCGGCCGTCATTCAGAGTTGTGACCGCATTTACGAACTGCGGGTACGGGCGCCTGGCCGCGGTGAAAGGAGTGAGACTCGGCTCCGGCTTGTTGATCTGCAGTGTGTAATTCAACCCTCGGCTGCGCGAGCCGATATACGATACGCGCACGCCAACGTTGCCGGCGAACTGTCGTTCCAGACTTGCATTGAACTGGTGGATCACACCATTGTCGGTCTCCCGGGGGTAGCCGCTGATGCTCTGGGATGCAACAGTAGCCGAGCTCAGGCTCGCAGGGAACGGATTGGGAAATGTGAGGAATGGACGTCCGTCCACCACCTCGTTGAAGTACGTTTCACCGATGACGAAAGGCCCGGTGCCCTGTGCGCGGTGCAGCGCTCCCAAAGCTTCCGTGTACTGACCGTAGCCGCCGCGGAACACGAACTTTTCGGTGATGCGGTACGCGAAGCCCAACCGCGGACGGATATTGTCCCGTGCCGGTCGCGGGAACGGATCTCCTCCCATAACTCGGATGTTGCGCGGATAAAGTGGGCTGACCTTGTCCACCATGTCCGTTGGAACGATCACATCGCCTGTGGCTCGATCCCAGTTGAACTGCAGACGGTCTTTGTACAGGGCGTGCCGAAAGTAATCCCACCGCAGCCCGAGATCGAGTGTAAGCTTCTGCGATACCTTGAAAGTGTCCTGAACGTACACGCCCAGCTCATAAGCTGTCTGCGTCCGATCCACAAGGGCGTTGATCCTGGAACTGGAGAACGGAACTCCGAGCAGGAAGTCGGAATAGCCCAGACCTGTGTAGGTGCCGTTGAAGTTGAAGTTGCCGAACGTGTTGGCTGGGATGGCCTGTGGATTGTCATGGAAGTATCGCCACTCGCCTCCAAACTTCAGCACGTGGCGACCGACGGACCACGTCGCGTTGTTTGAGATCTCGTGGTCATTGCGGTTGAGGTTCACACCACCCACATTGGAGCTGAGTTGCTGCACGCCGACGATTGCAATGGTCGGGAAGCCCATCACCGAGAAGCCCTGTGGATTGACTCCTTGCAATCCGATCGCAGAAATCGCGGCATCGGCCATCTGCGGCTGGTACCCGTCCAGTTGCGTTCCGTCAATGAAGTAATCCTTGGCCCATCCCCAGTGAGCGGAGTTCACAAAGGTCGGCGAGAAGGTTCGGGTTACGTTCAGAACGGTCGAGTAGTGATTCCGGTCGCGGGTCCAGGTCCCAAGTTCAGGAAACGGCCCGGGCAGCACGTACGGTGTAAGGCGGTTGATGAACCGACCGAAGATGAGTGTCCTCGAGTTCAGGTTGTAGTCGACTCGGGTGGTGATACCGTCCCACTTGTACAGATCGGTCGGCCAGGGGTGCAGGAAGCTGAAGTTCTGGAACGTGGAGTTGGCCGAACCCGCGTTGGGCCGTGGTATGAACTGCTCCTGGATCCGCTGTGACACCGGGTTGATTCGGTTCT
>DASQEG010000887.1:0-4897 GCA_035633775.1 Bryobacteraceae bacterium | reverse complement strand
GTTCGCGCCCGGGCAACGGCGTTGCCGAGGTAATAGTCCATCACTGTGGAGCCGATGATGAGCGGTAGAAATCGGATGCTCCAGCAGCCGTAGAACACGTAACTGGCCAGCAGCAGCATTCGATTCTGAGCCCGATGAGGCAGGAACCAGTAGCAGCTCAGAACTACGGCAAAGAACAGCCAAAAGATCCATGAGTTGAATAGCACCGTGTGACCTCAGTACGCGCCTTCGCGCAACAGCACAACCCGAATGGTTTTGGCAAGTACATATAGATCGAGCCAAATCGACCAGTTTCGGACGTAGTACGAGTCCAGCCGCACACGCTCTTCGTACGTGGTGTTATTTCTTCCGGATACCTGCCACAGGCCTGTCAGCCCTGGTGTCACCATGTTGTATAAAGCTATGGCGTCTCCGTACCGAGCCACCTCCGCCTGCACGACGGGTCGTGGGCCAACCAGACTCATCTCACCGCGAAGAATGTTCCAGAGCTGCGGCAATTCATCAAGACTGGGCTGGCGGAGAATGCGTCCGGTCCGGGTAACGCGGGGATCAGTGCGCAACTTCTGCGTGGCCGCCCACTCCTTTGCTGCTTCGCCGTTGTTTTCGAGGTGATTCCTGAGAACGCGCTCGCCGTCGACGACCATCGAGCGAAACTTCCAGACCTTAAAGCGCCGGCCGTTTCGTCCAATCCGCACGTGTCCGTACAGGACCGGCCCCGGGGACTCGACACGCACCAGGATGGCGATCATAGCCGCCGTGGGCAGAATGACAGCGGCGAGTACGGACCCGACCAACAGATCCACGAATCTCTTCATCGCTCGCTCAGTCGGTGGAACAGCGCGGTTGCAGACTTCGAGAGCAGCCGTTCGCGCTACCTCGGTGACACGGGCGTGCGTCGTCGAGGGGCTGTCCAGAGGGTGAACGAAGAGTACGTGGGTAAAGCTTGCGACTAAGCTGTTTAGCAGTGTGCTCTCGGGTGGTCTGCGTGTCACGTCCGCTGCAACGACGGCCCGACGGACGCCCATAATCTTCGCCAGCTCGGTCGCCGACTCGGGATTCTCGAGCAGCGGAACAGTACAGATGGTGTTGCCCTGCTGCCAGTCAGTCGCAAACGCCGCGACCGGAGTTAATCCCTCTGCGCGGTGGCGCTTCAGGCTGCGCACGACATCGTAAACCTCGTCGCCGGATCCAAACACAAAGACGGGGTGACCAAACCACTGCTGCTGAGCCAGGATCGTCCGAAACATGTTGCGTGTGAGAGGTACTAGGACCGCGGCACTCACGGCGGTGAGGAGCAGCTCCGCTCGAGAGGCCCACCCGCCGTCCATGTGAAGTGGCAACGCTAAAGTGAGCGTGGCGCCTCCAAAAGTAGCCAGAGCGATTCGCTTCAACTTCTGAACACGGTTGGACAGTGCGGCGGGGTAAACTCCCGCGACGCAGAACGCCGCTACGGAACACAAAACGAACCACACGTGCAGTCCCGAGTGGGACAGGGGTGCGGACATGAATCCCGCAACCAGAGAAACCAGTCCCGCAGACACCGACAGGCCCATCAGGTCGCCTATCAACAGAATCAGTTCCGAACGTCCCGGTTTACAGCGAACTCGCGAGTCCGGCCGTACTCTGGGCAAGATTAGCTCGTGCAGAGACGATGGTGCCGTCACGGTGTTCTCCTGGCTACCCATTGCGCGATCCAAGCCCCTGGTGCGCCGCGGCCAACTCTCCGGGTATGTAAGACGCAAGCTTCCTACGGTCCGTGCCCTTCACAGAGTTAGTCAGCACGCTGTTGTAGATCCTGAACATGCTCTCGGTGTTTTTTGACCATAAGAATTCCTGAGCCCGGACAAGAGCGCCCTCCGATAGCTCCGATAGGAGCTCTCGATCGTTTGCAACCCTCACCAGCGCCTCCGCCAATCCGCGCACCGCATCTTCGGGTGTGCGGACTGGTAGCTTGATTCCACTTGACTCTGTTACGATGTCCCGCGCTCCCTGGTGATTGAAGCAGATTACCGGCACGCCCCGACTCATCGCCTCGAGCATGACGTTACCGGATGTGTCCCGCAGGCTGGTGAATACAAACACGTCCGCCCACTCGGATTGCTTCATCGCCTCCGCCAGCGGCAGAAAGCCAACGAACTCACACCTGTGATCTATTCCGAGCCTCTGCGCCTCTCCCTGCAGCTCATCCCGCAAAGGACCTCGCCCGAGAATGCGCAACTGGAATCCCATGCGATCTCGAACCGAACCCAGAGCTCGCAAGAGGAGGTGCAGCGCTTTATGGGTCTGCAGATCACCACTCCAAAGAATTCGCAGGTCCATGTCGCACCTGCTGGTCACCGGTCTGGCGTCAACGACATCAAGACCCGTTTCGAGCAGAAGCACTGCGTCGCGCTTATGATGCTTTCGTATCGTGTGCTGGGCTTCCGAGTTAGCCGCGAGAACAACGGATGCAGACTGCATGGCCTTCCGAACCTTGATGCTGTATCGCATCTGGAGTGCATTCACCAAAGCCCGCGTGCCTTCCCGCAGCGCTCCGGAAAGACCAGCGCTGGGGAGAAAACGTGTAGGGAAGTTCTGGGTACCACCGATCGGTCCCCAAACCAGCGGGATGCCTAACTCGTGAAGCTTGCCTGGCTGCCGGTACCCAATTAGCGTCACCTGATGTGCAAGGTCGAACTTGTACTTGCGGTGCAACTGCCGGGCGAGCTTCAGAGCACCGCGGTGCCAGTGCGAGTACTGAACGGGGTTGACGTACAGGAACGACTTAGGAATACGACATAGCCATCGATCCGCCCTGTCGGCACCTACGAAGAAGAACTGTACGTTTCGCGGTGATTCGTTTCGGCTGAGGTAGGTTTCGATGTCAGTACGGGAGACCTCACTTGTGATGACGAACACATCGTACTTACTGGATGCCTGAATTGCACGGCTCCAGCCGACGCGCCAGTCCGAGCCTTTGAAAGGGCTGCAATAGTAGGCGCTCATTAGGATGCGAGCTCGTCCTGTTCGCGGCTCGTCCATTTCCGTGAGCTTTGTTGAGCCCCCAGGTACGTCTACTTGCTCGTCGTCTTTTGCTTGAGTCCTACACATAGGTGGATCTTTTCTCTTTCGTACACACCGCGAGCGACCCAGTCTGGCTTATGTCTCAGCTGGTCTCCTGCTCAGGTGATTGGTTGAAGCTACTGTATGGCTATCAAAAGCTGGCGGGCCGCACCTATCTAACTACCGGGTTGGCAAACACGCCCCAGCTACCCCACCGCACGATCCGCTCAATTTTGCTGATCCGGTTCTGCGGTACGAAAAGCACGTCACCGGGGCGGAGATCGACATTTTCGGCATAGCCAGCGATCGTAGCGATTTTCTTAAGATCGACAATCACGGCCGATGCAGTGTCCGGTCCCGCTCTGCGGTAAAGGATGGCCTGCGAATGTTTTGCAGAGCTTTTCAGGCCGCCCGCAACGGCTACTGCCTGGAGTGCCGAGATTCCGCCTTGCAAGTCGAACCTACCGGGATTGGACACTTCACCGGCTACAAAGAAATGAGGCTTCACAAATTCCTTCAGGACAACGTTGACTTCAGGGTCACGCAGCCGCACAGCAGATCGCTCTGTCAGGAGCTTGGTGATCGCATCTACTGACAACCCGCGCGCCTGGAACTCACCGGCCAGAATCAGGGACACATATCCGTCGGGCTGAACGGTTACGGTCTGATTGAACTCCGGCGTATACCTGTACCGCACCTCGAATACATCGCCGGGCAGCAGAAGATACCTTTGGTCGCGACTTGCCAGCTGAGGAGATGCCTGTCCCCAGCAAGCCAATACCGTCATAACAAAAACACACATTCGATTCCACATACTTTTAACCAATTAGCGCTTCCAGCCAGGCAGGCACTACGAATCTCCGTTTGTTCAGTAAGCATCCCGCAACTTTTCCGTTGGCGGCAGAGATATCCTGCAGCGCTCGGCGAACCGCGTGCTTCTTGGTTCGACCAGCCTCGACCACAAGCACCACGGCATCGACCAGTTCCAGGCGGCACAGGCCGATAGCTGATCCACTAGCACTCATCGAGCCCGCATCGACGAGGATGACGTCATACTCGCTCCGGAGTTGAGACAGAGTTGCTCTGGCGGCCGGGACGAAGGTGATTCCGGCACCCGGTGGCCGCGGTTCGAAGCGCGCAAGCAAGTCGGCAGAAGAAATCACGCCAGCGCGTAAACCCATTACCCGCTCAACTTCTGAGGCCATTCTCGTAGCCGTCCAGGTAACGCCTTCGCCGGGATTGACCGAAGTAACTGCAATGACTCGCCTGAACTCAGGACCGGCGAACAGGCGCGCTATCGTACCCGAGTAGAGGTTTGCAGCCGTCCCAGCCTGCAGATCGGTGCGCGTCGGCCCACGTTTTGTAGGCAGGGTGTCCCGAAACGCAGAAGCGGCAATAGAAAGCCTGTCTACCATGTCTGTGCTCCTCTTAACTCCCGCCCATTCAAGCCAGACGGTGTGGCGCCGCTCATCAGAGGTACATCTGTAACTACAGCGACTCTGGTGTATTCCTGCAGCTCCTCCGCCGTTTCGAAAGTAGTGCGGGTGGCGTTGCAGGCAAACGCCAGGCCGGTGCTGAGGATAAACGCGAGGATACAACCCGAAAGTAAGTACAGCTGCCGGTTGGACGAGAGTGGGATCGCCGAGGCCGTCGGCGCTTCCATCAGACCGATATTCGTGAATCGGTGATCGTCGAACGACTCCGACATTCGTGCTTCTTCCCGCTTCTTAGCTGCGGCGTCTGCATTCTCCTGAACCTGAGCGATCTCCCGAGCGAGCGTGTTATGTTCGTCGGTAGCTCCGTCCAGCCGCGCCAGTTCTGCCCTGGTCCCATCGAGCGTTGCAGTCAAGGAGAG
>DASQEG010000886.1:0-4062 GCA_035633775.1 Bryobacteraceae bacterium | reverse complement strand
ACAAAGGGATTTAGAGATTCTGGCAGTCACTGCTGATCGGCGCCTTTCCCTTAGACCCCGCTCTATGCGTCAGCGGAGTGAACGGAAGGCCGCGCGGACTTCTTCAGAGAAGAGTCGCGGCTGTTCCCAGGCCGCGAAGTGCCCACCTTTATCTACAACGTTGTAGTAAATGAGATTTCGATAACTCCGCTCGGCCCAGCTTCGCGGTGCTCGGTAGACCTCCCCGGGGAAACCGTGACCGCTGCGGGATGGCGACGTCCACGGCGTTCAACGTACCCGCGTTGTGTTCCCAGTAGAAGCGCGCGCTGGAAGTGGCCGTGCCAGTCACCCAATACAAGGTGATGTCGTCGAGCATGTCGTCACGCGTGAGTACCTGCTCAGGATGACCACCGGTGTACGTCCAATCGATGAACTTCTCGTACAACCATGCCGCAAGTCCGGCGGGAGAGTCTGCCAGGCTGTAGCCCAGCGTCTGCGGACGCGTGGCCATTATGGAGAAGTAACCCACGCCCTTCTTGTAGAGCGCATCCAAAGTTTCGTATGCCAGCTTTTCATCGGGTGACAGCCCGGCCGGGGCAGCCTCGCCGAGTTGCAGCGCCCGCGCAATCTCGGGCGGAACCGTGGCCGGCATGTTGACGTGAATTCCAATCAGACCCGCAGGCGCCTGGCGAGCCATGGAGTTCGCAATGACTGCACCCCAGTCGCCGCCTTGCGCGACGTACCGAGCGTATCCGAGCCGCTTCATTAGAACGTCCCAGGCCCGCGCAACGCGGTCGGGTCGGTCAGTGGCCCAACGGTCTTCAGCAGCTCGAACACTGATCCAGGCCAGCCGTGCGTCATGATCAGCGGGAGCGCGTTCGCGTGCCTGGAACGAACGTGAATGAAGTGGATGTCAACATCGTCGATCCTGGTTATGAACTGCGGCAGGGCGTTCAGTTTGGCCTCCGCCTTTCTCCAGTCGTACGCTGTCTGCCAATAGCGGACTAGCTCCTTTATGGTCTTCAGCTGCACTCCCTGCGAGCGATCCGGTACTGTCTCCTGGTCCGGCCAGCGAGTGGCAGCGAGGCGTCGACGCAGGTCGGTGAGCACTGGTTGTGGAATGCGGAACCGAAACGGCCTTATCGACGCGTGGGCTGCTGGACTGTCGGATCGCGCCCGGGGAGCGTAAGGATTGCTGCTCGGAGTGGATTGACCGTAGGCCAGCCTTGCGAACGGCCCCAAAGCGATTGCGATGGATGATGCAAAGGTTCTTCGCGACACGCGGAAGGCTATTCCTGCGGAGCTCACTTCCAATCCTTTCTGTATCTGCTGGTTCATCATTATTGATCCCGCCGGCCAAGCCGCCGCGCAAGGTGGTGCCGTCGCCACACACGCTCGCCCGCCGTGCACACGTAATAACTAGTGCAAAACCACGGCCACTGCTAAAGCACTGATATGGTGCGTGAACAGAAGAGCCGCGGTGGCGACTGCCCATGGGCAGAGTCGAAATGCCGACACGACGCGGCCATCTGATGCGAGTGTCACTGCCAGCCTCCGCCCAGAGCCCTATACAACTGCACGACGGTTAAGGATTCGTCCAGCCGAGTTTGGGCCAGGGCCAGTTCGGCCGAGAACAGATCGCGATCGGCGTCCAGCGCGTTTAACTGCGTGTCCACGCCGCCGCGGTACCGCAGGTATGCGAGACGAAGCCGGTCTCGCAACGCGGACACCAGCGCCTCCTGCCTCTCGCGGCTCTCCCGCACTCGCTCATGCGCGAAAAGAGCATTCGAGACCTCCGCGAACGCTGTCTGAATTGTCTTCTCGTATTGCACCAGCGCGCGTTGACGCTCAGCCTCAGTGATTTTGAGGTTCGACTTGAGCCTTGCCGCCGTGAAGATCGGTTGCGAGACCTGTGGAACAAGACTCCAGGCGCTATGCGGCCCGTTGAAGAGGCTTGAGAGCTGCGTGCTCTGTCCACCGAGAAAGCCGCTGAGACTTATCTGCGGAAAGTAAGCAGCTCTGGCAACGCCGATCTGTGCGTTCGCCGCAATCAGACTTTGTTCCGCGGCACGAATGTCCGGACGTCTCTCGAGCAAGCGGGACGGAATGCCTGGCGGCACTTGCGGGGGCAGATATCCTGAACCGAATTTGCACCCCCGGGGCACGCCGCCCGGGCTTTGGCCGAGTAAAAGGTTGATTTGATTCTCCGCCTGTTCGATCTGTTGCCGGATCCCGGGGATAGTCTGCGCGGCGGTTTCGACCAGTTGCTCTGCCTGCCGCAGGTCAAGCAGCGTCCCAACACCGCCGCGCTGCCTTGAACGGGTCAGTTCGAGTGACTGCTCGCGCGTCAGCAAGGTACGGCGTGAGACGTCGAGCTCATAATCCAGCTTGCAAAGAGTGAGATAGGCGGTCGCGACCTCACTCACCACAGTTGTAACTACCACCTTGCGGTTCTCTTCCGCTCCAAGAAGACTTGCACGCGCAGCTTCCGTAGATCGTCGCAGCTTGCCCCAAAGGTCCACTTCGAACGAGAGCAAGGCAAAGGAGGCCGACCCGAAAGTGCGGTTCTGTGACGGCAGAACTGTCTCGCGCAGCACTGTCTGGCCGTCGCGCGAAAGGCGATTCACGCCCACATTGCCGCTGGCGGCTAGATTCGGGATCTGATTCGACCGCTTCAGTCCGACGTTCGCGCGCGCTTCCTCCACGCGTACTACCGCATCCCGGAGGTCGTAGTTACTGGCTAATGCCGTCCTGATGAGGGCTTGCAGTGTCTCGTCGCCGAAGACCTCGAACCATTTCAGATCGCCAATAGATGCGACACCGCCTTCGGATAACGGCGCGGGCGCGCGGAAGTTCTGGGGAATCGCGACCTTCGGACGTTGGTACTCGGGCCCCACTGTACAGCCGGCCAGGAGCAGTGCAAGCGAGTATAGGATTACTCGGTCGCGCATCGTCAGTCTCCTTGTCCGGCGAGAGGCTGAGGTGGCAGGAATGACGTGGCGCTTTGTAATCGCGCACGCGACAGCCTCTCCACCATGTAGAAGATGGCGGGAACCAGAAAGATTCCTATAAGGCTCGCGGCGAGCATACCGCCGATAACGGTGGTTCCCATGATTTGGCGAGAAACGGCTCCCGCGCCGCTGGCCGTCCACAGCGGCACGCAACCAAGAATGAATGCGAACGAGGTCATCAGGATTGGCCGTAACCGCAGGCGAGCGCCTTCGAGTGCGGCCTCGGCGAGCGGCTTTCCTTTGTCAAATTCCTCCTTCGCAAACTCGACAATCAGAATCGCGTTCTTGGCGGCGAGGCCGATGAGCATTACCAGGCCAATTTGTGAGTAGACGTTGTTTTCAATCTGGACCATGTACGCTGGCAGAAACTGCTGCAGGACCGTGCGTCGCAGCCACAGGAATCCGAAGGCGCCAAATATCGCAACGGGAGTGCTCAACAGCACACTTAACGGGAGCGTCCAACTTTCATAAAGGGCTGCCAGGATCAGAAACACGAACAGCAGCGAGAATCCGAAGATGACCGATGACGGCACGCCTTCCTGCGCTTTCTTTTCCTGGTAGGAGATCCCGGAGTACTCGAAACCCATTTCCGCAGGCATCGTTTTCGCGAAAACCTCTTCGAAAGCCTTCATTGCCTGATCCGTGCTGTAGCCCGGGGCCGCGCTCGCGTTTATCTGCGCGGAACGATATTGATTGAACCGCATGGTGAACTCCGGACCGGTGCGCGATTCGAACCTGGTCAGCGCAGCCAGCGGAACCATGTCGCCGGCGGCGTTGCGAACGTAGAACTCTCCAGCGTTTTCGGGCCGGGTTCGGTAGTCGCCTTCAGCCTGGATGTACACCTGCCATTGCCGGCCGAATCGATTGAAGTAGTTGATGAACAGCCCGCCCATGAACGCCTGAAGGGTCCGGTACACATCGTTAATGGCAACTCCCTGCTTGATCACCTTGTCGCGATCCACGGCAACGAACCGTTGAGGGACGCTCGGCAGGAAGGTAGTGGAAGCGGTGGCGATCTCCGGGCGCTTGCGAGCTGCAGCCAGAAAGTCGTTCACATTCTGCGAAAGGAACG
>DASQEG010000885.1:0-6428 GCA_035633775.1 Bryobacteraceae bacterium | reverse complement strand
ACGCGTTCATCCTGCTCGATCTTCACGGGCGCGTCACTGGCTGGAACACCGGTGCCGAGCGGCTCTTTGGGTATGCGGCGGACGAGATAATGGCCGAACACGGGTCGAGGATCTTCACGCCTGAGGATGTTGCTAAGGGCGAGGAGGTGCGTGAACGTCAGACCGCACTGCAGAACGGTCGCGCAGAAGACCAACGCTGGCACGTCCGCAAGAACGGCACACGGTTCTGGAGCAGCGGCGTGGTAACTCCGGTGCAGGATGACAGCGGCAGAGTGTTTGGGTTCGCCAAAGTGCTGCGCGACATCACCGAACACCGTCAGGCCGAAGAATCGCTCGCCGCACAGGCCGAGGAACTAATCCGCTCGAATGCGGAACTCCAGCAGTTCGCGTATGTCACCAGCCACGACCTGCAGGAACCGCTCAGGACAGTCTCCACCTTTTCAGAACTGCTGCGTCGCACGTATCGCGGCAAGCTCGGCCCGGAAGCCGACGAATACCTTGACGTCGTTGCCGCCGCTGTCGAGCGGATGAACGCGCTCATCCGTGACCTGCTGGAATACTCACGCACAGGCAGGAGTTCGGCAGCACCTGCGAAACCGACAAGTTTGGACGGCGTCCTGCAATGGACCCTTCACAACCTGCAAGCCGCCATTCAGGAGACGAACGCGGTAGTAACAAACGATCCCCTCCCAACTGTGCTCGGGAGTGAAGTTCAGCTGCTTCAGGTCTTTCAGAACCTGATCGGAAACAGCCTCAAGTACCACGGCGATGTCCCTGTGCGAATTCACATTAGCGCGGGTCGCGAGGGCGACTGCTGGCGCATTTCTGTGTCAGACAACGGAATCGGGATCGCGGCACAATACCACGAGCGTATCTTCGGAATCTTCAAACGACTGCACGGGCGGGAAGTTCCGGGAACAGGGATTGGGCTCGCGCTCTGCCGCCGGATCGTCGAGAACCACGGTGGGCGCATCTGGGTCGAGAGCGATTCCGGCGCCGTGGCGCAGTGTTTCACTTTACGCTCAGGGCAGCCGACGAGTAGCTGGTCCCGGCTCACGTTCCGCTGCAGTGCCACTCACCCTGGTTCACACGTTACGCACTTCGACTACCCGCATACCGCTCGGTGTGCAACTTACAAGAACGCAGTGTGTGGCTCGAAGCGGACGGGAGCGGCAAGGGGCGTCCGGCCCGACATTACAGTGGCAATCACTCCTGACAGTCTGCTGGCCCGGCTTCCTGGGGACTAGCGGACCTTGCAGCGCTGGGAGTTGCAGTCCGTCGAATCTTGCCCGAGTACGAGTGGAGAGAAGCTGCAAACTGCGAGAACCGGGAGGGATCGCCTGGAACGGAGCGACGACTTTGGGGTCACGAGCAACGCCGCCGAAGTTCTGTATTGAAACGATCGTTGCTATCCTTGAGCAATGCCTGAGCAGGTAGCAGCGGCGCCCCGTAAGCGTAAGAAAACCACCGCCGGACCAAACGTCCGGTATCTCGTCCCGGTTGTCAACAGCACGTTAAAGATACTCGAGGAACTCTCTCGTGAAGGAGCTCTCGGACTCAACGAGATCACATCCAGAACCGGCATCGCCAAGTCGACGGTATTCCGCATCCTGACAACCCTGCAGTATCACGGGTATGTGCTCCGAAATTCCCGGGAGTACTACGTTAGTCCCAAGCTCGGATCACTTGCCAACTCCACCGCTTCCGTCGAAGGATTGAAGTCGGCCGCAATGCCCTACATGCTGAAGCTTCGGGACGAGTTCGGCGAAACCGTAAACCTCGGACAGTTGACGCTTGATAAAGTCGTGTACCTCGAAGTGGTGCCGAGCGAGTATGCGTTGCGGTTTTGCGAACGAGCGGGAGCGTCGGCGCCGGCGCATGCCACTGCTCTGGGCAAGGCGATTCTGGCCTTTTCCCCGACCGATGTCGCCGACGGTCTGATCACCAAGCGCGACTTGCCCCGGTTCACGCGAACGACCATCACGGAGCCTGAAGAGTTGCGCAAGGAGCTGAAGCGTGTGAGAGAACGCGGCTACGCTCTGGACAAAGGCGAAGTGTCCGCCCTTGCGACGTGCGTAGCCGCACCCATTGTGGACCCGCACGGCATCGCATTTGCCGGGCTCAGCATCTCAGGACCGACTTCGCGTTTCCATCCGAAGAAAGATGCGCGCGTGGTGGAGGAGCTGATTGCCGTCACGCGAGCAATATCGCGGCAGTTGGCCCGACCATCAGCATTTGCGGCGAATCCGTGAGCGTTACTGAAGCGCTCGCGACAATGCAGGGGTAACAAGACCTGTTGGCGAAGGAAGGACGGAAGGCAGGAAGGCGGAAGGGTGAAGGGGCGGAACGGGACGGATTCGCGGCAGAGTTGCGGCAGCGAACCCGTCCTGGGGTGAGCATTGAAATGTGGCGATTAGGCCGCTGCGGCGTCGCGCCGGCGAAGACGGAAGCCGGCCGCCACAGCATCATTTCGGAACATACGGACAGTATCGAGCGAGAATTGGGCCAGATCTTTTCCCACGGTGGGCAGCTTCTTCAGAAGATCGCTGGTGACTGTGATGATGTGGCAGCCAATCTCGTCGGCCTGCACAATGTTCAGAACCTCGCGCGGACTTGCCCAGATGAGCTCAAGCTGTGGGTTGGCCCGCATGGTGTCAAGCGCCGCTCTCATGATTGGAAGCGGGTCCCGGCCCGCATCGGCAATACGGCCGGCGAACACCGAGATGTACGCTGGCGCGCCGCCGCGAAGCGCGTCGACGGCAGCCTGAACCTGTGCGGAGGTAAGGATCGCTGTCACATTTACCTTCACACCGGACTTCGTCAGCTTTTGGATCAGTTCACAGGAACTCTCGCCGAGTGTGTTGGTGACGGGGATCTTCACATAGACGTTATCTCCCCACGAAGCAATCTGGCATGCCTGGTCGTACATCTCGGCAAAGTCGTCGGAGAACACCTCGAACGAGAACGGCCGATCCGGAATAGCCGCCAGGACGTCCCGTGCGAACTCTTCGTAGTCCGTCACACCGGCCTGTTTCATCAGTGTGGGGTTGGTGGTAAAGCCCTTCACCAGCGGATGGGCGGCGAGTTCGATCATCCGTGAGCGATCGGCACCATCGGCGAAGATACGGACGTTCAGTTGTTCAAGACGGTCATTCATTTCCTGGTTCCTCCTCGATAATCAGCTTTGCGGCATCGGCGAGGGATGCCGCTGTGTAGTCGGCGCCCTCCGGTCGCTTCTCGTCATATTCACTTCGGATCCACACCGTGCGGCACCCAGCCCGGCAGCCCGCTTCGATATCTCTCCACCTGTCTCCCACCATGAAACTGCTGGAGGGAGCGATCGCAAGTACCTCCGCCGCTTCGAGCAACATACCGGGGCGCGGCTTACGGCACGCGCACCCGTCGCTGTCATCGTGCGGGCAGACCATCACGCCGTCAAGCCGAAGGTCCGTGCTCAACCGGCGGTTCATCGCGTCGACGACATCGGCACTCTGGGTACCCCGGCCGATGTCGGGCTGGTTTGTCACCATAACCAGCAGAAAGTCGTTCGCTTTAAGAAGCCGGCATGCCTCCGGCACACCTGGCAGTAGCTCCAGTTCTTCCAGGGTGTCCGGAGGATGCGGCTTGCCGCGTCGCATCACGACCCGGTTCAGCACGCCGTCACGGTCGAGGAAGACAGCTCGCGCGGTTCCGGCCATAGCTTAGATACGAGAGCGCGAAAACTACGATTTGGAGGCCGCACTAGCGGCCGACTTGTTGGCACCAGGCCACAGCAGCCCGCGGCTTCCGTCTTCCCGGATGGCATTCATGGCCGCGTTCAATGCTGCGGCTGAGGTGCGACTGCAACGCCAGCCAAGGCTGCGAATTCGATCCGTGCTCAGCCTCACCACCGGTACGTCGCCTTTCCAGCCGCGATTCCCGCCGGTGAACTCAAGCCGAACCTGTTCTGGATCAAGGCCAGCGCATTCGATCGCCAGCGCGGCGATCTCGCGCACCGTGATGTAGTCTCCGGTGGCTACGTTCCAAACACCGAACGGCTCGCTGCTGCGTTCATTTGCAAGCAGTACCGCATTGACAACATCCTCGACATGGACGTAGGACTTGCTCTGCGTCCCGTCGCCCAGAATGCGCAGGGACGACGGATGCTCCAGTAACTGCCGGAGGAAATCGAAGCCCACCCCATGCGTCTGGCGCGGCCCGACTACGTTGCCGAAGCGAAACACACATCCGCTCAGGCCGAACATGTACGAGTATGAACAGATGAGCGTTTCGCCTGCCAGCTTGCTTGCGCCGTAGGTCGAGACCGGCAGCATCGGTCCGTGATCCTCACGCGCTTCGATCTCTCCGAGGTCCCCGTAGACACCGCTGCCTGATGCGTAAAGAATACGCTTCGCCGAAGTCACGCGCATTGCTTCGACCACCTGCTTGGTGAGCACAGTTCCCTGGTCGAAGTCGATTGCCGGCTCCGTGGCTGCACGGGCGATATCCGGATTGGACGCAAGGTGGATCACCACATCATGACCGTCCATCGCACGCGTCAGATCAGAAAGGTTCTCGATGTCACCTCGTACAACGGCGAGCCGACTGTCATCCGCATGGTGCGCATAGTGCCACTCCCGGCCGGAGGAGAAGTTGTCGTACAGCGTTACACCCGCTGTGGCAGAATTCGACAAGAGCCGATCGGTGAAGTGGCTGCCGATAAACCCGGCGCCACCCGCGATAAAGTACCGCGTCCCGCTCACTTCACACCTGCCGCTGCCGAGACGCTCTCCCACATAGTGGGGCGGGACTTAAGCGCCGGGTGGCTGACGAGCAGATGCCACACCACAGCGCACAGCCCTTCCGTATGAGGAGTAATCCTGTCGGGATAGCGCGGGGGTACCACGACACACGCATCCGACACCTCCGCTGTGAACCCGCCGTCTCTGCCGACTATTCCGAAGATGCCTGCGCCTACGCTGCGCGCCACCTCGAGAGCTCTCACGAGGTTCACCGAAACGTTGCTGGTTTGGCTGCCGCCGCCAACAGAGAATACGAGCAGCGCATCTCCGGCGCGAACCCGCGAACCCTGCAGCCACGCAGCGAAGCACGTGTCCCAACCCTCGTCATTGACTCTTGCGGTCAACTCGGAAACATTGTCGGTCGGAGCGTAAGCTTCAAACCCGCAGATTTTTCGGAAGTCATTCACGGCATGGCCGGCATGTCCTGCCGATCCGCCGACGCCAAGAATGAACAGCCGTCCTCCGTGGTCGCGAACCCGGGCGAGCCCTGAAGCGACAGCCTCAATCGCCCTCGTGTCAATGCCGCTCAGAATGTCAACGGCTTCGCTGATGAAAGTCTCTGAAAATGTGCTCATCGCGGCGTCGCAGCCGCCTCCTTTTGTAGTTCGGTCGCCGCGAGCGATGCTTCCAGATCCGCCAGCCCCGCCGGGCTGCCGATCTCGTAGAATCGCTCCGATGCCTCATAGCTTGCGAGCTGCCCGCTCAGACTCAGGCGGTGGAATACGTCTGCCAGATCCGCTTTGCCCGACGACGGTACCAACTCACGAACGACAGCCGCCGTCAGCACCGAAAGGCCATAGTCGATGTGCCGCATCCCGGACGAGCGCGGATCGTGCCGCTGCTTGTCGTAAACAACAATACGGCCGTCCTCAAGCAGAACGTTGCTCGTATCCCAGAGCCCTTCGTTGCGGAATACGGTCATGAGCGCCGGGCACCCGCTGCTCAGGAAGACGTGCCACACAGCCGCATAATCGATCGGCAGCCACGAGTCGCCGTACAAGAGCAGGAACTGTTCAGGCACAAGCCCGGCATTAACCGCAACGCGCAGCGCACCTGCGGTGCCCTGCAGGTCTGTTCCCTCATCGGCGTAGTTCACGGAGAGCCCCCAGCGCGATCCGTCGCCGACGAAGGCGCGTATCTGATCGCCCATGTGGCCGATGCAGTACGTAACGCCGGTCACTCCGGCTGCTGACAACGCCGACAGCTGGCGTGCAGCAAACGGTACGCCCCTGACGGGCAACAGATTCTTGGGGACCGTCGCAGCGTATTGCCGCATGCGCGTCCCAAGGCCTCCAGCAAGAATTGCGCAGTGCATGGTTCAGTCGCGACAGAGAATCGTAGAGCCGTCAAAGTCGAACGCAAAGCGCACCTCAGACAGGCCTTCGCGCCGGAGTGCAGTCCGGAGCTTCGCCGGGTCCTTTGCGTAGAACAGCAGAAATCCGCCGCCACCAGCTCCAACCAGCTTTCCGCCGAGTGCTCCGTTGGCCATCGCAACCGCGTACCACTTGTCGATGCACGGGTTGCTCATCCCGCTTGACCGCTCGCGCTTATGCACCCAGTGGCGGTGCATCAGTTCACCGAAATGGTCCGTCTCGCCGGCTTCAAGTGCTTCCTTGATCCGATAACCCAGATCCTTCGTAAAGTGAA
>DASQEG010000884.1:0-2461 GCA_035633775.1 Bryobacteraceae bacterium | reverse complement strand
GCCAACCGGCTCGACGTTCTCCATTTTCGGCGCGGGCTTGAACATCTGGAAGGGGTTCGCACCGGGAGCGCCGGGATTCGAGAAGTTCGTACGCTGCGGCGGCGTGCCATGCGAGCCTGTACACTGCGCGCAGGGGCATTCATCCCTTAGCAGCGCATTTGAGTACGACGAGTGGTGTCCGTCTTTCCAGTCAACATCGATGCCGCGCGACTTTGAAATGGCTATGTGTTCCGGGTCCGTCTGCGGCGTCATGGAAGTCTCTCGATGTCCCGAACGCCCGGTAGCCTGCGAATGGAGGTGCTCACCTTCTCCAGCTGTTTTTTGTCCTTAATATCCACAGTCATCTCCACCACGGCGCCGTCACCGGAGAAGCGATCGTCGGCACGCGCTTCAAGGCTGCGGATATTGCTGTTTTCCTGAAACAAGACCGTCGTCAGCTGTTGCAGAATCCCGGGCCGGTCATCGGTATGAACGACCATGCGTACAGGAAACAGCTCGCTGGCGCTGCGGGCCCACTCAACATCGATTTTTCGCTCGACCTCGTACATGAGGTTCTGAACGTTCACGCATGTGGTGGCGTGGACGGCGACACCCTTTCCACGGGTGACATAACCGACGATCGACTCGCCACGGATGGGGTTGCAGCACCGTGCCCGGTAGACCAGCATGTCATCAAGGCCTTTCACCTTAATGACAAGGTCGCTGTTATCGCCGGTGCCCGGCCTGGCCGGAGGAGACGGTGCATCGGCCGTTGCTTCCGGCGGCGGCTCCTTTTCCGGTACAACTTCGGGCGCGAGCTTATGAAGCACCTGACGAGCCGAGTACCGCCCAAAGCCCAAAGCCGCGTGCAGGTCCTCGATCTTGCTGCACCCGTACTCCGCGGCGACTCGTTCGAAATCGCCTTTGCCAAGCTTCGCAAGGGCAATGCCCAGCCGGCGGCTCTCTTTTTCGAGGTACTTTTCGCCGATGTCGATGGCCCGCTCCCGCGCACTGAGATTCAGAAAATGCCGAATCTTATTGCGGGCTCGGGCGGTACGCGCCAGTGCCAGCCAGTCCTTGCCCGGAGTATGTCCGGCCTGCGTGAGAATCTCCACTACGTCGCCGTTCTTGAGCGAATAGCGCAGCGGTACGATGCGGCCGTTTACCTTGGCGCCCACGCAGTTGTGGCCCACGTCGCTGTGAATCGCATAGGCAAAGTCGATGGGCGTGGCCTCGCGCGGCAACACGATCACCTTACCCATCGGCGTGAAGGTATAGACCTCTTCGGGATAAAGGTCCACCTTCAGCGTGGACATGAATTCGCCCGGGTCGCGCATCTCCCGCTGCCATTCGACCAGCTGTCGCAGCCATGCTATGCGCTGGTCGTCCGGAGTGAGGCCCTTCCTGCCTTCCTTGTACTTCCAGTGCGCCGCAATGCCTTCTTCGGCGATGCGGTGCATCTCCTCGGTGCGGATCTGCACCTCGAACGCCATTCCGTTCGGGCCCATGACGGACGTGTGCAGCGACTGATACAGGTTCGGACGCGGAATCGCAATGAAATCCTTGATCCTTCCCGGAATCGGGTGCCACTCATTGTGAATGACGCCGAGGGCTGCATAGCAGTTCTTTACCGAGTCAGTGATGATCCGTACTGCGATTAGATCGTATACCTGCTCAATCGGAATACGCTGCCGCTTCAGCTTCTGATGAACGGACCAGGCACGCTTCAGCCGGCCGTCGACACGCGTCGGAATGTTTTCACGGTCGAGGCGCACGAGAATGTCGCGGCGGATCTTGTCCAGCGTCTCTTCATTGGCCTGGCGGCGTTCCTCAATCTGCCGCATCGTTTCGGCGTAGGACTCGGGCTCGAGATGCCGGAACGCCAGGTCCTCGAGCTCACCGCGAAGCTTGCCCATGCCGAGCCGGTGAGCGATCGGCGAGTAGATGTCAAGCGTCTCCTGTGCAGTCCGCTCCTGCCGCTCGCGCGACACGGCCCCCAGCGTTCGCATGTTGTGGAGGCGGTCGGCGAGTTTCACCAGAATGACCCGGATATCGCTGACCATGGCGAGGAGCATCTTGCGCATGCTCTCTGCCTCCCGGGCAGCTCGGGAATGGAGATTGAGCTTCGAGATCTTTGTTACGCCGTCGACGCAGCGCGCGACCTCACCGCCAAACCGCTTCTCGATCTCTTCGATCCGGACCGAAGTATCCTCGACGACATCGTGTAGAAGACCTGTTTGCAGACAGACCATGTCAAGGCTCATGTCGGCAAGGATGATTGCGACATTCAGCGGATGCGCGAGGTAAGGCTCGCCGGAGTCGCGCAGCTGCCCTTCGTGGTGCTGAGCGGCAAACACGTACGCCTCCCTCAGAGGAGCCGGATCTTCTGTGGGACGAGCGGCGCGAAGGCGTGCTTCGAGTTCGCTGTAGAGCTGTTCGACGGGCAAGGGTGTTACTGCACATAAGGATAGCAGTCGGCACA
>DASQEG010000883.1:0-7366 GCA_035633775.1 Bryobacteraceae bacterium | reverse complement strand
GTCGGGCTTGGTCTGCGGCAGCAGGGTTGCAGCTGCCAGCGTGAGTGCCACGATCATTCTCATTGATAACCCTCCGCGAGGTGGACGCGCACCAGCCCGGTTTCTTTTCACTTGCACGCGAGGCCTTCTGTTCCCCGGCGGGGGAAACGAGTATCGCAAGTGGTGGAAGGCTCGAAGACCACGGGCTGTCTCCGGTACCTTTCGGCTTTTCGCGCAGCATGGCCGGACAGAACTAAATCGATGAGGGCGACGCACCCGCCGCCCTCATCGGGAGGTCAGAAGATCAACTTGAGGCCAAGCTGCATGGTGCGGTTGCCGCTCGCGCCGGTGATGATGCCGAACTGTGCGTGGGCCAGATCCTGCGACACCGGCCGGTTCCACGTCTTCTGGTTGAGGAGATTGAATACCTCGACGCGGAGATCGGCACGCACGTTCTCACGGAACGGCAGCGACTTGGTAACCGCGATGTTGGTGCGGTAAGTGGGGAACATGCGGGTGGCTCCGTTCAGACGCGGGGCGTTTCCGAAGGGATCCGCGGCGGGATTCGTGCGCCGCTGGAACGCATTCCGGTTATAGAAATTGTCCTTATCAGGGTCGAACTCGCCGCCCACCGTAGGAGCCCGCCAATCATGCGTGAGTACGTTCGGGCGTGGTGTGCCGCCGCGGAGATTGTTTTGAAATCCCGTATCGATCACACCCATCGGGTAGCCACTCTGGGCGAACATGAACGAGCTGAGGTTCCAGTTCCCGAGGACCCAGCTGCTGACCCCGCCCGTTAGGAATCTTCGTCCCTTGCCAAACGGCAGATCGTAACTGCCGGTGAGCTTGAACATGTGCGGCAGGTCCAGCACGCCGTACGACTTCTCGAGTGACCGATCGTAATGATTCTGCGCACCGCCGGCGCCGACACCCGAGCCGACCACTCCCGCTATCCACGGCTCAGAGGAATCTGCATCCGTCAGCAGCTTGGACCATGTGTAGCTCGCCAGCAGTGCAAGGCCGCCGGAAAACCGCTTTGTGGCCTTGACAATCAGCGCGTTGTAAGTGGAGTTGCCGCTGTGGTTCATCATGCCGCCTGTTCCCACGCCCGTATACTGCGGGAAAACTCGGAGTGATTGACCCAGCGTTGCGTTGCCGCCCATCAGCTGTTTGAAATTCTCGAACGGCGGACGGAAGCCCAGCGCCACGACCTCCGGATCGTCAATCTGCCGATTCAGCAGCGCTCCAAGGGAGGCGTGTCTGGGATCGAGCTGCATGATGTTCACGCGATCCGATGCAAGGTGTGTGCCCTTGCTGCCGGTATAAGTGAAGTCCAGCACAAGGTTGGAAGGCAGGACTCTGGAAACGGCGAAGTTCCAGCTCGTTGTCTGTGGCAGTTTGCCCGTCTCTTCGGCACCCCACCACGGAACGCTGAATCCGGCGTTGAAGCCCGGATTGATGAATGGCGGCGCCTCCCACGCAGGGAAGCCGCGATCCCACTGAAACGCCGAGTTGATGCCTTGATCCTGCGAGGCCCAGTTCGGCGAGTTGGTGAACCCGTTGTTGGCACCTGCTAATCCCGGTGCTTTGACGGTTGCGTAGAAGATACCTGCACCTGCACGCAGCACCGTTCGATCCGTCAGCTGCCAGGCGAGTCCCGCGCGCGGACCCCAACCCGCTGCATTGTTGAACAGATTTCGGCGGCCTTCCCGGCCCGGCCCGTTGCCCAGGAACCGCAAAGCTCCTGGCTGCCCGCCCGCAGCAGGATTCGGCAGATTGGGATCGAAGTACGACAGGCGATCGTACTTCTCGTAAACGCTCATGTTGATCTCGTATCGAAGCCCGAGATTGGCGGTCAGGCGGGGCGTGATCTTCCAGTCATCCTGGATGAAGAAAGCGTGGTACGGGAACCGAAGCATCTGGTTGCGCGGAATCGTGAAGTTGCCGCTGAACACCTCGCCCAGCATGAAGCTGGCGATCGGACTGCCTGACCTGCCACTGTTATCCCCAGGAGCAGAAGTGCTCAGCCGGTTGAAGGTGAACCCGCCGGCTGCGTTGTTCCGATCATTCGTGTTCAGGAACATCTTCTGATAGCTGTACCCGAACTTGAAGCTGTGATTGTTTCTAACCCACGTCAGGTTCTCGTAAAGTCCGTAAACCGTGTGGTACTCATCCCAAAATTTCGCAGATTCCCATTGATAGTAGCCTTCGTTTGCGAAGTACACCGACGGGAACCCGGTGTTGTAACCCGGATTATTCCGCACGGCACCACCGAGCTTGTCCCCCCAGTTCTGCCCGAATGGCTCGACAGTAATGTCGTGCTCGGGGTGGGTGAGGCGGTGAGCGCCGATGGTCAGGTTGTTGATGACTGTCGGGCTGAACAGATGCGTGTCGTTTAAGCGGAAGAACTTTCCGTAATACTGATCGCCTCGATAATACTTGCGGCCGGAGAGCGGGTATGGCAGACCACTCCAGTTATTCGGGTTCGTCGGGTCCGAATCGTAAGCGTTGTTGAAGAAAGAGCCGCTCTGGTTATACGTGAACGAAACTCGGTTCACCGTTCCAAAGTTGTGGTCGAACTTAAGCAGGTACGCATCCTCAATGCGCTTCTTCGGTTCCGTTCCTGCCGGAACGTAGTTCTGGAATAACCCTGAGCGATTCGGTGCCGGGAAGAATGCTGCGATGCGCTGCGACAGGGCGCTGAGTCGATCCTGCGGGATGATGTTGCCGGGGAAAGGATCGCGAATGAATCCGCCCCTGCCGTCGCTGCGTGTTGTTGCGGGATCATAGATCGGAATGAGCGTTCCGTCAGCCTGCCGCCAGTTGGAGAAATCTCCGCTCAGCATCTCGGGCATAGGGATTGTCAGCTGCCCCGGGTCCAGTGTTTGCGGCCAGCGGTAGCCTTCGTACGACGTGAAGAAATACGTCCTGTTTCGCCCGTCGTACAGCTTCGGAATCAACACCGGCCCGCCGACATTTGCGCCGTAGTCGTTTCGGTGGAACACGGACTTTTGCCGCCCCAGTTTGTTGTTCAACCACGTGTTCGCATTCAGCCGCTGCGACTGGTAGTAGTCGAACAGCAGCCCGTGCAGCTCATTTGTGCCTGATTTTGTCGTGATGGAAATATTTCCACCACTCGCGCGGCTGTCCTCTGCCTTGAACGCGGCCGTTTCGATGCGAAACTCCTCGACTGCGTCAACCGCGGGCGTGAGGCGGTTCATGTATCCCACGTGGTTGCGCCAGCCCATCTCGACGGACATTCCGTCGACGCTTACGTTGAAATCGTGCTGCTGACCGCCGCCGATCTGCAGGTCGTCCCACGCACTTTCGCCATTGCCGCTTTTTACCTGCGGCATCATCATCATGATGCTGAACGCATTTCTCATGCCCCCGCCAATGCCTGCAGCGGCGAGTGGCATGTCGGTGACCAGCTTGTTCTCCATGGTCGTCGAGACCTCGGTGGACTCGGTCTTCAGCGGCGGCGCCTCCGCGGTGATTTGCACTCGCTCGGCTGCCTGACCGACCTCGAGCACCACGTCAACGCGGAGATTATCGTTGCTCGACAGGTTTACTCCGGTCCGGGCAAAGGTCTTGAAACCGGGCACGGCGACGCTGATTTCGTAGGGCCCCACCTGCAGGCTGGGAATCACGTAATTTCCCGTGCTGGATGTCACTGTTTGAGCCCGAACACGAGTCGCCGTATTTGTCGCAACAACGGCTGCGTTTGGCACAACGGCACCGCTTGAGTCTGATACAAGTCCGGTGATTGTACCCAGACTAGATTGCGCGAGCAGCAGTCCATTACACATGCCTGCGAGCAGCGCAGTGCTCACGATCCGGCTGAAAGTCGGCACGAATTCTCCACCTCCCGACGAGTTTGGTGGAAGTATATACCAATTGCGCCAGTGTCAACGGATCGCTACAGGCGCGACGGTAGACCCGGTAGCGCCCTGCATTTTTAGCGGCTGAATAATGAACGCAGATTCGTACGCTGCGTCGGCCGCCAGGCGCTGCAGGTTCAGGTTTTCGAGCAGGTGTATACCGTTGACGACCAGCATGATCTGGTGAACGGGCTGGTTCACGTTCGGGTCGGGATTAGGCGACAACTCCACCGACGTATTGTCCGCACCCACCAGCATCGGATTCTGTTTGGCGAGCCACTCAGCGGCGGCAACCCCGATCCCCGGTGAACGCCTCCCGTACTGCGCGTTGTCTTTACCCCAGAACCTCGCCCAACCGGTATGGATCAGCACTGCGTCACCGGGTTCCAGCGAAAGCTTTTGGCGCTTCAGTGCGGCCTGCAGGTCATCGGGAGTGATCTCGTATGCTTCGGGCAGATGCGGAACCTGCTTTAGTGCGGCTACGTCGATGAGCACTCCTCGTGTCATCAGCGTGCCGACATTCTCTACGCCCAGCTTGGTGAACCCATTGCGGGTTGCAATCTCGTCAAGGTTCAGGCAGTTGTAAAGCGAGTTACCGATCGTCTGGTGACTGAATGCATCGAACTGCGTGCCGATCTGGCCCATCTCGCCGTGAACCATTTCCTCGTTGCTGCCCCTACGGTTCGACCCGGAGTTGAGAACCGTTCGCTTCGTCGTAACTTCAAACCGGCGGGTGCCGAAGAACGGCATCGTTGTCGAGATTACGTGGCCAAGCTCATAGACCGTTCCGGTGCGAATCAGCCCTGCTGCCCGGAGTACGCTCTTCGGCGACATCAGGTTCCCGGAGCCGCGCTGGTCGGCGGCGCCCCATTTGCTGGGGCACCGATCGCGTTCGGCAGGAGGTTGCCACGATTGAGCACGAACCATGGGAGCGCAGCAGACCAGGATGGTGAGAATCGGTAGAACGGAATTCATATCCGCACCGATTCTAACTGCGGCCGTCAGCGTCCGGGAGTCTTCGCACTCGGCGCGCCGGGCGTGCTCGGCCGGAGGTGAATGGGTGCTGCAGTCGTCTTGGACGCTCGCAGGTTCAGCATCTCGACAAAGACGGCAAAGGCCATCGAGAAGTAGATATACCCTTTGGGGATGTGCCGGTCGAACGACTCGGCGATCAGCGTTACCCCAATCAGCAGGAGGAAGCTCAGAGCGAGCATCTTGACTGTCGGGTGCCGCTCCACGAATGCGCTGACCGTACCCGCTGTGAACATCATGAAGCCTACGGCTACCACCACTGCGACGACCATGACGGAGATGTCCTCGGCCATACCCACAGCCGTGATCACCGAATCGAGCGAGAACACGATGTCAAGCATCGCAATCTGAGCCAGTGCGCTGCCCATAGTCACCGATTTAGGCACCGCATGGCCGCCTTCATCCGGCCCCTCGAGCCGGTCGTGGACTTCTTTGGTGGCTTTCCAGATCAGAAACAGCCCGCCGAGACCGAGTATCAGGTCGCGACCGGAAATCTCCTGCCCGAACACCTCGAACAGCGGCGCCGTAAGCCGCATGATCCAGGTAATCGAGAACAGGAGCAGGATGCGCATGCCCATCGCAAGGCCGAGCCCGAGCGTGCGCGCTTTCGCCTGCTGATCGTGCGGCAGCTTGCCGGCGAGGATGCTGATGAAAACGATGTTATCGATCCCGAGGACGATCTCGAGGACCGTTAGCGTGACCAGGGCGATTGCGCCCTCTGCTGTGAAGAGCTGTCCCATCTCAACCAGAGAAGACACTGAAAACGCCGGGTTGTTTCAGACTGAGTCTCAGGTCCAGTAAAGGAGCCGAGCAAACGGCAGCTGTGTCGAAGTGGCTTCCTCAAACCAGGTTCGCAGCTCGCGCATAACCGCTGCGGGATAAACGTACTTCGTTGAGCCGAACTTCGTCCGCTTCTGCGTTCGCTGGGCGGGATCCAGCTCGAGCGTCGTTCCGGGATACCAGCCGAGCAACACTTCGCGCGACTGCGGCGTGAACCGGTGCGTGATCAGCTCGATGGTGAGATCAGGGCCAGGGACGCCGCGTAGAGCCTCGGCCGCGCCAGCGAGCAGCTGCCCGTAGCCCTCCCGCCATCCGGGCACGTTCATGATCGGCGCAATCGTGAGCCCGACTGGGAATCCGGCCAACGCCACACGGCGCAGGGCAGCCAGCCGGGCGTGCAGCGTTGCCGTTCCTCCTTCCCACATCCTTGCCACGACGGGTGCGTTCACCGAGAACCGGAGCCGGGTTCGGCCATTATGCGGAACCGCCGTAAGTCCTTCCACATCGTCAAACTTGGTCGTGCAGCGAAGTTGGACGTCCCCGTTCCAGGAGCCGAAGTACCGGACGCACTCGGAAAGCGAGCCCGTCAGATGCTCCAGCGCAAGCGGATCGGTGTAACACGAAACTTCAAAGGTTGTGCCTTCGTGCGCCCGCGACGTGCTCGCCGATGTTACTGTGCCCTTGCCTTCGTACTCGCGGAGCCCCTCGAGAATCTCTGGCAGATTGGCATAGACGCGCGTCAGCGGAGGGCCGGATAAAGAGCCCGCCAGATAACAGTACTGACAGTGAGCCGGACAACCCCTGGCGATGTGAAACTGCCAGTCGGCACTTGGCGGGATGGGTTGCAAGCGCCTGGCCGAGGGTGGAGCCGCTACTACAGCGAGTGTGGTCTTGGCCCAGGCGTAACCCGCGCGTTGGTCTCGAGGTGCTGCAGGCAGCCGGTCGCTCTTCAGCTCGATGACATCCGAGCCCAATCTGGCTGCACTGTTCGCAATGCGTTCCGCAAGCGCCCACTGCCGCGCGCTTCTGGTGACGAGTGTGCGCCTTGGCACCCAGAGCTTCGGCGCCGAAGTTAGAACGCGTAACGGATCCGGCACTCCGGCAACCGCTCGTTCAGCAGCGACGTGAAGGTGTCCACCAACTCCGCCTTGAAGCCCCGCTTGTAGCGGAGGTTGCGGCCGCCCGTCTGGCTGTACTTCGTTTCCTGCAGTTCGGGTTTCCATAACAACTCCTCTCCTTTGGGGTGCCAGCCGAGATTGATCTGGTGCAGTTGGTCGTTGTGTGTCAGGAATATGACCTCAGCAGCGAGCTGCGCCTTGGTGCGCGGGTCCAGTACGTCCGCGAGCTCATCGAATAGCTCGCGATAGTCCTCAAGCCAGCCGTCGTAGTAGATCACGGGCGAGAAGTTGAGGTGCACCTCGTATCCTGCAGCTACGAAATCGTTGATGGCTGCTACACGATCCTTGATGGGCGACGTGCGCACGTCCACGACTTGTGCAGCTTTGTGCGGCATCAGGCTGAAGCGGATACGTGTTTTCAATTGCGGGTCGTAAGTCAGCAGGTCACGGTTCACGAACTTGGTAGCGAAGCTCGCTTTCGCGTTCGGCAGCATCCGAAACAGCCGGACCAGATCGTACACGTTGTCTGAAATCAGTGCGTCCACAGAGCAGTCGCTGTTCTCGCCGAGGTCATAT
>DASQEG010000882.1:0-3412 GCA_035633775.1 Bryobacteraceae bacterium | reverse complement strand
AGTCGCCCGCTGCGCTGATGATCAACTCCTAAATTGAAGAATTGGGTTGCATCGCCAGCGAGGAGGGAGGCAGTGGCTGTCAGTGTCGCGATGCGAACAGAATGCATCATGCGATGAACCATTGTGCCACCCCGGACGCTCGGCCCTGTGTTGCCGGGCGTCCGGGAAGGCTGAGCAAGCGCCTAAAACTCGAAGCGCAGTGCTCCTTGCATCTGCCGTTCGAGACGGGCGCCGGTGAGCTGGCCGAACTGGCCATTGACCTGTCGCCCCTGGGCATCGAAGCGGGCATTGTTATCCACGTTGTTGAACTGCGTGTGGTTGAACAGGTTGTAGAACTCCCACCGGAACTGCAGACGTGCGCGCTCACGAATCGGGAACTGCTTGACGACAGTCAGGTCCCAGTTGTTGATACCCGGACCACGGAACACGTCACGCGGTGCGTTGCCGAAGTCCATGAATCCGGGTGCTGCGATCGCATCTGTGTTGAAGTACCGGCTGAACGTCCGTTCGCTCTTGGGCAGAATCGGGTTCGCCACCATGTTGACCCTCGGAGCATCACCGCCGCCCCAGCGATCAACACCATCGATGTAGCTGAAGTTGATGCCGCGCGGGTTGCCGCTTGCCAGCGTCACGATGCCAGCGAGCTCCCAGTTATGGAACAGGCCGCGGGAGATAACATTGCCGCGGAAAAACTCGGCATTCGGTATGCTCCACAGGAAGTTTGACGAGAACACGTGAGTTTGATCGAAGCTCAGCTTGCCGTAGAGGTACTCGCGGTAGCCGCGATACATGGGCAGGCCGCCTCCGTCCTGGTCAGCGATGCCCATCGCTTTCGACCACGTGTACGCCACACCGAACTGAAGTCCGGCCGCGTAGCGACGATTTGCGCTCACCTGCAGCGCGTTGTAGTTCGAGTAGCCGGTATCCTCCATGTACTCGAGTCCCTGGTAGCCGGGGAAAGGACGGAGGAATGTGTCCGGCAGCGGTCTGCCGGTGGTCGGATCCTGGCTGCTCGGCTGGAAGCGAATGCCCGGAGGCAAAGTGTTCAGGTTCCGGTTCTGCCGCAGGTGTCGGCCAGTGTTGCCGACGTACGTCGCATCGACAACAGTGTTGAAACCGATGTCCTGCTGGATGCCAAACGACCAGTTGTACACCGTTGTGACCTTGTCGTAGTCTTTTTCGAACGACTTCACGTCTGCTGGGAACAGCACTTGGCCGGCATTGGCGAATGTGTCGATGGTGCCGTAGAAGATGGTTGGGCTCTCCAGAATCGGCGGCGCCGTCGTGGTGGTCCACATCGAGTTCTGGGAGGAGTAGATCGTCTGCTTGTTGAAGCCGAATCCGCCACGCAACGCTGTCTTACCGTTGCCGAACACATCGTAGGCGAATCCGAACCTCGGAGCAAGCTGCATCGGAGGAGTCTCACGATATCCGAGCGGGTACGTGGAATCGTTGCCGACAACCATTCCGTTCAGACGATCGCCCGTATTGGGTACGAATGCGCCGATCAGCGGCGTCGGCAGCAGCTCACCGGTAACCGGGTTCTGAGCGACTCGTGCATCGGCTGGATTCAGAGCCGGACGATACAGCAGGGGAGCACGTCTGGGGTCATATCGTTCCAGCGCCAGAGCTGCGCCTTCGCCGTCGCGCAGCCGCCACGGGATGAAATGGTAAAAGCGCAGGCCGATGTCGATGTTCAGACGGCGCGACACCTTCCACGAATCCTGAGCAAACCACTCAGCGGTGTAGGTGTACGCACGGCCGAGCGATGAGCCGCTCGACTCCGAGTAGCTGTAGAAGTTGCCCAGCAGGGCATTGGCAAACGGATGATTGGTGTCCAGCGGGTTATTTCGGTCACGGCGGAAGTCGAAACTTCCCATGTGACGGCCGCGGTCTGCGGAGCGTGGTCCCTCGCTGGCGCGATTCATCTCATAGAAGAAGCCGAACTTGAACGTGTGCGCGCGCTGAACCCAACTCACGTTATTGGTGAGCCAGAATCTCTGGTCCTCCGCAGCAATCGGTGTGCGGGGGTCGAAGTCGGTGTTCGGCGAATTCGGAAGTCCGCTGAAGAACATGCGCGGAATAAAGCCGAGCGGGTTGGCGCTTGGGAACAGCTGGCCCAACTGATCGAGGCCATGCTGACTGCGGCGAACGTTCTCAAGACCAAAGCGATCCGACAGCGTCCCGAGCTCTTTCGTCTCGCCATAGGCGAAGTTGAAGTCGTTCACCACCGTGGGGCTGAAGGTTCGGGTGTAGTTCACTGCGTACGCGTTGTTCACGTATTCGTAGTGGTGAGGCTGCGCGAAGAAGTTGGAGCTGAAAGCCGTCGACTGGTCCTGCCCCTGGATATCGGCGTTCCACCACCGCGGCCTGATCGAGATGCGGTCCTTTGAAGAGGCTACCCAATCGAGCTTCAGCTGCGTTTGTTCCTTGGGCTGCTGGCGACGCTCCTGGAACTGGTAATTGAATGCACCCTGTGTCAAGTTGCGGTCGAGCTGATTCGGCATGGGATGCCAGCGGAGCATATTCTGGCCGAAGCGGTTGATCCGGTTTGCCGGAATCATGTTGCCTGGGAAAGGCGCTCCCGTTTGCGGATCGATGACCTGAATCAAGCTGCCGTTCTGGTCGAAGCTCTGTGAGTAGTCTCCATTGCGCTCGCGTTCCGTCGGCAGAGTAGCGTTCAGGATTGGACCCGGCAGCTTGATGCGCCAGTCTTCACGGCTGATAAAGAAGAACAGCTTGTTGCGGTCCTGGTTGAACAGCCTGGGGATGTACACCGGTCCGCCGAGGGTCCCGCCGATAGCGTTGTAACGGGTCAGCGGCTTGGGAATGCCAAGACGGTTGTTAAAGAAGTTGTTGGCGTTGAACTGCTCGTGTCGCTTGAAGTAGTATGCGCTGCCGTGAAAGTCAGACGTACCCGACTTCGACACGATGTTCACGTTTACGCCCGGAAGTCGTCCCGTCTCCGCCAGGTAGCTGGTCTGCTTGACGCTGACCTCCTGGATGGCGTCCATGCTCACGGAGATGGTGAAGAAGCTCATGGCATCGATGTCCGTCCCCGGCTGTCCGTCGAGAGCAAACGTATTCCAATGACTCCGCGCACCCTGCATGTTCGGCGTCTCAGTTCCCCAGTTCCCACCGAGTGAAGCACTATCGCCGCCCTGAGAAACTCCGGGCAGGATTCGCAGGAGGGAAACCGGGTCACGCCCGCGCGACATCAGGCCGGCCATCTGCTGCGTCGTCAGCACACTGTTCTGGTCGGAGGAATCGATTTGTACCATCGCTCCTTCCGCCGTTACCTTCACCGTCTCAGTGACGGCGCCGATCGACAGCTGAAGCTGGCCGAGCGCGAGGGTCTGGTTCGCGTTGAGTACAAGTCCGGTCTTCTCGTACACGCTAAAGCCGGTTGCTT
>DASQEG010000881.1:0-4428 GCA_035633775.1 Bryobacteraceae bacterium | reverse complement strand
GACAGGCTCGCTGACGGCTCCACCGGACGCAAGCAGTGCAGGACTCACGTCGAGCAAGCTGCTCTTCAAAACATCGGAGTAGGTGAGGAAGCCGCCGAGGAAGTAACGCGAACTCCCCGGCACCGATGTTATCCGTTCGGCCAGCATGCCGCCTGTTGCGCTGTCCGCAACTGCGAGCGTGCCCGAGGTCGACGTCAGCAGGTCACCAACTGTTTGCTCGAGCGATGAACCGTTTCGGGTGTACACGCGATCGCCGAGGACTTCCTCAATCTGCGAGCCGACCTCGTTCACCAGACTTTCTGCTTCCCCCTCGGAGGCGCAGCGGGCACGCAGGTACACCTGTATGTCACCCGCCCCGGCCAGCACGGTCGTCGCCGGATTGCTGTAGCGGGTGTAAACGGGCGCAATGAGCTGATCGAGATCCGATTCAGGCATGCAGGACACGCGATAGCAACGAGAAAAGATGCTGGCCTGGGGCAGAATCGCCCGCAGTCTCGGTAGACATTGCGTTTCGAACATGGCCTTCAGCTCGCGAGGCGGCCCGGGAAGCAGGATCATCGAAGATCCATCGCTGTCGATCCACTGTCCAGCAGCCGTGCCGCGATCATTCGGGAGAATCTCGGCACCTTCGAGCACGTACGCCTGCCGCTTATTGTTCTCCACCATGTGCCTGCCCATACGGCGGAAGCGCGACTCAATCAGATCGCACAGGTCTTGCCGAAAAACCTGTCCACGGGCCAGGGCAGCCGCAGTCGCATCGCGCGTAACGTCATCTTCGGTAGGACCGAGCCCGCCGGTGATAAAGACGAGCCGCACGCGCGCCATAGCTCCGCGCATTGCTTCCGTCAGGCGTTCGCGATCATCGCCGATGACCGACTTCTGCACCACCTCGACTCCGAGGGTGTTCAGCGAGTCGGTCAGCCAGAGCGAATTCGTATCGACTTTGCTGGGTGTGAGCAGTTCTGAACCGACGGCGATGATTTCGGCATTAACGCCGTTCACGGCAGGGGCCTGCCGGTCACCCCCGCGTCGATACGGAAAAGTGCGTTCGAGGTCGCCACCACCATCTGCCGCCCAGGAGCAAATGCCAGGCCTACTATGTTCGGACCGGAAAGGAACAGGTCAGCCGTCGTATTGCCTGAGATCCGCACCACACCGCGGCGCCCGGCCAGCGATGCTGCTACGTACAGCCGCCCTTCCGCATCGAACGCGATCCCCTGCGGACGACCCAGCCCGCGATACCAGGTGGACACCTCGCCGTCGGGGGAGATGCGGTGTACCGCATCGAAGCTCGAGGTGGTTGGACCCGTAACGTACAAGTTCTGATCGGTGCCGAATGCGAGGTGATACGCCGCGATGGAGGGCTCCACTGTCGCGAACACGTAGATCTGTCGCTGCCGGCTGATCTTGAACACCGTCCCACTGCGGTCGCCTACGTAAAGATTGTCTTCGCCGTCGAAAGCCAGTCCCGTGGCGATGCCCATCCCTTCGACATAGACCTGAACGTTGCCGCTGGGCGAGGCTTGATAGACAACTCCGTCGTGGCGGCTGGAGATGTACAGCGTGCCTTCGCTGTCGAACGCAAGACCGCTGGCGTTCATCACATCGGTGACGAACGGCCGCATGCTGTAGTTCGTGTCTATGCGGTAGACCGAAACGGGCGTCTTCTGACCGCGCGAGCCGCTGAAAGTGGCATAGATGTTTCCCGCGGCATCGACCGCGGGGTTCGCCACCGGATGCAGGCCATCTGCGATCTGAAGACCGATGTCGCACGACCATGGCGCACTCTCGCCAACCGTGAGTTCACCGTCTGACGCATCGTCCGGCACCCTCGCGATGATCATCGTGCTGGAACCGACGACAACCGACGCAGGAGCATCGCCGAACCTGACGGCGGCGCGTGCATTCTGAATCAGGTTGCGCCCGCGGATCTGAAGCTCGCCTCCGGGGATTGCAGCTGACGGAGACACAGAAAGGATCTGGGCTTCGCTGTCGGGAGTTTGCCGTTTCGCCATGAGTTTCAGAAAAGATTCAACCATCCGGCTGCCGCGAGGACGAGCGCACCGTAAATGCCCGCCATTACATCATCCGCCATGATACCGACTCCGCCGTGCAGACCTTCCAGCTGACGTGCAGGCGCAGGCTTCCAGACGTCGAGGACGCGAAAGAGGAGAAACGCCGCAAGCAGTGTCTTCCAGTTCAACAGCGGCGCTCCGGCCATCGTGATCCACTGCCCTACCACCTCATCCACTACGACGTGACCGGGATCCTCACGGCCGCTGGTCTGCTCCTCGATGCCGGCCGCCCAGACGGACGGACCCAGCATGATTGCGGCCGCCACGGCCGCCGTGATGGGCTGCCACCCGAACAGCACAGCTACCGCTACAGCGAACAATGAGCCCACCGTCCCCGGAGCCCAGGGCCAGAACCCACAGCCGAACGCCGTCGCTATAAGCCGCGCGACAGTCCTAATCGGAGTCATCTTCAGAGCGAGCGGCCTCACGGTTTGCGTCATCGGGACGGAGCGGAGTTGAGATGACGTACTCCTCCGATGACCAGTTGCCGAGGTCGATCAGACGGCACCTCTCGCTGCAGAACGGAGAGTCGGGTTCGCCCAGCCTCGTAGGCTTTCGGCAGATGGGACACTTCATGCCAGGGCAGGAACGAGCGTTGCCTCGGGTCTTCGGCCGGTCAGAATCGGGAACAGCTCCGATGCCGGGCGAGGAGCGGCGTTCGCAAGGATGCGAGATGTCAGTGTGCCGACCAGATCGTAGTCATGCGTTTCGGTAATTCGAAGCGTACGGATCTGGCCGGCGGCGGGCGCGATCCCCTCGAAGTCGTTGACATAACAGACACCGTCGATCTCTGGTGCCTGGCCAGTGAGGCGGCACTCCCAAACCAGCTCGGACTGCGCGGACGGCCCTTCGACAAGAACCGCAACTTCGCGTCCGGCCATGGCGCGCAGATTTCGGCGCGAGATCTTCTTCTGGAAGGCCATCAGGCGGCGCTTGCGGTTGTAGATCGTGCGCCCGTCGACCTTGCCTTCCAGCTGAAAGCTGGCTGCGGTGTCTTCATCGGAAAACCCAAACACGCCAAGGCGATCGAATTTCGCAGACTCGACAAAGCTGCACAATTCGGCGAAGTCCGCCTCCGTCTCGCCCGGAAATCCGACGATAAAGCTCGTACGAATCGAGATTCCGGGCACGGTCGAGCGCATGCGTTCCAGCAACTTCAGGAATGCGTCACCGTGGCCGCCCCGCTTCATGCGTTTCAGTACAGAAGCGCTGGCGTGCTGCAGCGGAATATCGATGTACTTAACCAGTGACTCATGTGCAGCCAGCGTGTCGAGCAGCCGCTGGGTCACACGGTTCGGATATGCGTACAGGAACCGGAT
This sequence comes from Bryobacteraceae bacterium, assembly GCA_035633775.1. Taxonomy (GTDB): domain Bacteria; phylum Acidobacteriota; class Terriglobia; order Bryobacterales; family Bryobacteraceae; genus JAWXCM01. The sequence continues at coordinate 1,034 of DASQEG010000881.1, read as the reverse complement.
CCATTTCGCCTCAGGCGTCTCGATTGCGGCAAGTCTGGCAAGCAGTTCCGCAAGACCATCGCGAATCCCGAGGTCCTCACCGTAGGCGGTCGTGTCCTGACCAATCAGGTTGACCTCCCGAACCCCACCCGCGAACAGACGTTTTGCTTCGGCGATGACGGACTCCGGCCGGCGACTGCGATTCGCCCCGCGGTACTGCGGGATGACGCAAAAGGAACAGGGGTGATCGCAACCTTCGGAGATCTTGATGTAGGCGAAGTGGCCCGGTGTTGAGAGAACGCGCGGTGTCAGGTCGTGGTACAGATACGGTTCCGGGGCGCCTGCTTGACCAGCCTCGCCATCGCACAGCGCTACGATCCGGTCGAGCTCGTTGGTTCCAACCAGCGCGTCGACTTCCGGCAGGTCCTTCAGAATGTCGCCGCGATAGCGCTCCACCAGGCATCCGGCAACGATCAGCTTTCTGGCCCGCCCCGTCTTCTTGTACTCGCTCATCTCGAGGATCGTGTCAACGGACTCCTGCTTGGCAGGATCGAGGAAACTGCACGTATTGACGACGATCACGTCGGCGTCTTCAGGCCGTGCAGTGAGCTGGTGGCCGCTGGCGGCCAGCTGACCCATCATTACCTCGGTATCGACGAGGTTCTTGGGGCATCCGAGGCTGACAAATCCGACTTTCAAGTGACTTCGATTCCAGGATTTCCGGGAGATTGGAGCGGAGGCGCTTCAACTCAAGATTATCACGGCACACGGGCGGCCTGAGGCACTGGTGGCGTGGAGAGATAGCGAACCGTAGCACGACGCGTCTGGCGCCCGTTCTGCTCCAGCGCCATGTCCAGCAGTACGTCGGTCGATTTGCGGTTGTAAAGGAACATGCCGCCTGCGAGTTGCTTCCTGGTTACGCGATCGAACTCAATCATGCCGTCGTCGACCGACCTGACCTGAAGGCCATCCGCCGCCCTCACCGCCGGTTCAGTCGGATCCCATGAAACACGCAACTGTCCGGCGTGTTCTGCAACAGAGACGGCCAGCGTCTT
>DASQEG010000880.1:0-2617 GCA_035633775.1 Bryobacteraceae bacterium | reverse complement strand
GCGCGGGTCGCGTCGCGCTGTCGTGGGTTGGCGTGAACGGTCGTGAAGAACGCCAGATTGTGGAATCGGTTATGAAGAGCCACCCTCAGAACTGGCGCTCAGAGTGGCTCCGGCTAAGAGGGCTCGGCCCCTGGGCCGATTACCTCGAACAGATCACACCAGAAGAGGAGGCATTTTTGTGCGCAAGCGCGTAGGAGTAAGCATCGTGATGTTGGTTTTGCTGGTGGACCGTCCCAACCAAGCGGAAGCCGGCGCTTTTGCGACGGAGATCACGCAGGTTCTGAATCATGGTCAGTTGGTGATGGGATACATACGACAAGGGCAGGAACTGGCGAACGCTCTAGACATGTACCGCGAGCAGATTCGCAATGGCCTCGCACTTCCAAGTCACATCTTCGGTGCGATTCAGGCAGACCTGACGTCGCTTGCTGGGATCGTGCAGGGCGGCCAGGCTCTTGCCTACTCGCTCGGCAATCTCGACTCCCAGTTCAGAACGACGTTCACCGGGTACGGCACGAACTCGAACGTGTACTTCACCCGTTACCGGAACTGGGCGACGACCGCGCTAGACACGATTCGCGGCACCCTGAGAGCGGCAGGGCTTCAAGGCTCGCAGCTATCGTCCGAACAGGCCGTCCTTTCCACCCTGCGGTCGCAAGCGGCGCAACCGAACGGCGCGGTTCGCGCGATACAAGTAATGACGGACATCGCCGAACAGCAGACGCAGCAGTTGATGAAGCTGCGTCAGATCATGCTGGCTGACCTTTCGAGCAAACAGGCATATCAAGCTGCCCTTCTCCAGCAGGAAGCGGCAAATAAAGCCGCGACCGAGCAGTTTTTCACGAACAGTGCGGTTTCGAGTGATGGCCGGACGTTCAGGCCCGGAACCCATTAAATGGTAGGTGGGAGGGTCGCCTGTGAGACTCATGGCTACGGTCGTGTTTTTCGCCACGATATTCGGAACCGTCGGATGCCAGCAAACGGAACCGCCAAGCGAGATAGTGCAGAGAGCACAGGACGCTGGCGCGGGAAATCTATCCACCGCGTCCACGGATTCCATCCGCCAATGGCTCGGACAACATCGGCCTGTTGCGGCGGAGATAGACAAGATGTGTGCGCCGGCTCGTGCCAATGCGCCCGCGAACTGGGGTGACACAACGGAAGGCCGGTTGTGTACCGCTGCGAGGCAATTAGCGTTCACCAATCCTCCACCGGGAGGTGTGAAGAGTGATGGTCGAACGTTCCGGCCCGGAACCCACTAGCTCGATCAGTTAGACGACGCGTGGAACAGGCGCATTGTGCGCAACAGGAGACGTGTGTAATGAAGGGCCGCAAAGGCAAGGTGCTGCGTTGGAAGGATTTGCCGGTTCGTTGTGTGATCGTGCTCGGTATTGCAGGCGCATTTCTGCCGTCGTTGAGCGCCCAGGCAGTTACGAGCACCACGACCAACGATGTCATCTCGCAGATGCGTTCGTTCCGCGGTCAGTGGATGACAAACGTATGGACGTACGCACGAAACTTGTTCTGGCTTCTGGCGTTCATTGAATTCGCGTGGTCGGCGATTGCACTCGCGCTCGACAAGACAGACCTCCAGTGCTGGATGGCAGGGCTTGTTCGAAAGCTGATGTGGATAGGTGCGTTCTATGCACTCCTGCAGAACGGTTCGACGTGGATCCCTGCAATCATAGACAGCTTCGAACTGATCGGAGCGGGCGCGGCCGGTATGGCCGGACCGCTGGACCCCGGCAGCGTTTTCGTGCAGGGGCTCTCAATTGCCGGCTCTCTGCTCGGCGGCGCAAGCGCATCCGCGTTCATGAGCGGGGACATCGGGAGCGCTCTCATCTGCGTGCTGGGAGCGCTGATCATCGTCGTCTCGTTCGTGATCATCACGATCAACTTCGTTGTGACGCTTGTTGAGAGTTACCTGGTCGTTTCTGTTGGTTATCTGTTCCTCGGATTCGGCGGATCACGATGGACTGCGCCGTACACCGAGCGGTACATCGGGTTGGCTGTTTCCATCGGCATCAAGCTTGTCCTGCTCTACTGCATCATCGCCGCGGGCAGCTCGCTCGGGACTGGATGGGAAGCACAGGCAGCAGCGATAGGGACTGCCACGTCTCCCGCGGTGGTCGCCTTCGACGTGATGGGTGGTTCGCTTATCTACATGATGCTGTGCTGGCAGATACCGAAGCTGTTCTCGTCGGTGCTGGGCGGAGCTCCTGCATTGACCGGCGGAGATCTCGTCGCGGCCGGAACGGCCGTTGTTGGAGCCGGGCTCGCTGCAGCCTCTCTCGGCGCAGGTGCCGTTGCCGCTGCTGCCGGAGCTGGTGCGGGTGCCGGCGGATCGGCGTTGGCGGGAACGTCGGCCGCAGCGGGAGCTGGTGCGGGAGGTTCATCCGCCGCGAGTGCGGTTTCGGCTGTTGGCGCTGGAGGTTCGGCTTCTGGAGGTGCGTCCTCGGTTCTCGCTGGCAGCTCGGCCGCTGCGGGTGGAACAGTCGTTGCACCTCCGGCAAGTTCAGCGGCCGTCGCCGCAGGCGTCAGTTCCGGCGGGACAGGTGGGGATGGCACCGTGATAGCGCCCCCTTCCATTCGGACTGGAGGCGAAAGCGCCGCGGTG
>DASQEG010000879.1:0-1534 GCA_035633775.1 Bryobacteraceae bacterium | reverse complement strand
AGATGACTCTTTCACCCGTTACTCGTGGATCCCTCGTGCGCTCCAAATGCTGGTGCAGCATCTTCGATAGCTCGCCGCGCTCCTCAGCATGTCTCTGGTCGGTAGCCACATTCACCTGCTGGGCGGCATCGCTCCGCAGATCGTACAACTCTTCTGCCGGTCGTTTCGCGCAGGCCAGTTGATAGTGCTTCGCATGCTCGGGAGAGTTGCTGTGCTGAAGCGTGAACTCCTTCGAGGGGCCGTTGTCGATGTCACCGAAGTGGGGAGGATCGCCGGACGGCCAGCGGTCGGGCTCGTAGTTCCGAATGTACAGGAAATCTTTGGTACGGACCGCGCGCATCGGGTAGCCGACACCGCCGGCGCGCATCTGGGTGTGCCGTTCACGACCGCTAAAGACGCGATCGCGTTCACGGTCCACCTGCCCCGAGCTCTTCGATTGAAGTAGCGGCAAAAGGCTACGTCCGGTGATCGATCCCGGCACTTCCGCGCCGGCTGCTTGCAGAAACGTCGGGGCAAGATCGGTATGACTGATGAAATCGTCCACCGTCCTGCCGCCGGGTACCGCCGCCGGCCAGCTTATCGCCATGGGCATCCGTGTTCCCGAGTCGTACAGGTTCGTCTTAGCGCGCGGAAACGGCATGCCGTTATCGCTCGTGACCACAATCATCGTGTTCTCGAGTTCTCCGGCCTTCTCGACGGCAGCAATGAGGTCCCCGACGTCGCGGTCGAATCGCTGCACCTCAAGCAGGTAGTCCGCGATGTCTTCGCGAACTACGGGAGAATCCGGCAACCAGGCGGGGACCTCGATGTCGTCCAGGCGCAAGCCAGCTTTGCGGCCCGAGCCTCGATCATATGGACGGTGCGGATCGGTGCTGCCAAACCAGAAGCAGAAGGGTTTGTCTTTCGGTCGTGCTTGCAGGAAGGACGCAAAGGTCTCGTAAGCCGGGCCGGCGGGATTACGGGCATACCCTCCTGCCTGAAAGTTCCCCGGCCCCCAGCCCTTGCCTTTCAGGCCGATGTGGTAGCCGGCAGCCTCCAATAAGTTTGGATAAACGGCAAACTTGCCTGGCAAGCTGCTCCACAGATTTCCGCCCTCCTCCAGACGCCAGAACGGCTGACCCGTAAGAATCGCGCCCCGGGATGGTGTGCACGAGGGAGATGAGCAGAATGAGTGGGTGAAGCGAACGCCCGTGCCCGCAATACGGTCGAAATGCGGGGTCGAAACGGCCCGGCACCCGGCCGCGCCAGTATGATCGTACGAGTGGTCATCGGCAATCGCAACCAAGATATTGGGCCGCTTATGACGGGATTGGCCGATGGCAGCGAACCCGCCAGTCCATGCCGCAGCACCAGCCAGCAGATGCCTGCGAGTCGGGTGCTTTTTTTTGGTCATGTGTGTCTTGTCTCCAGCAAACCGATCGTCCCGAGCGCTCTTCCCCCGTGAGTGCGACAACCTATATAGCAGGCCTGCGGGTGGAACCAGGATCAGCGCGCGTCAAGGCTCAACGCAATGGTGATTCCGTCGGGACCGCGG
>DASQEG010000878.1:0-3354 GCA_035633775.1 Bryobacteraceae bacterium | reverse complement strand
GGCTTCTGACGGGCCTGTACTGGAACAAGCCCAACCCCAACTTCGAAGGCACGTATCAGGTGCAGTGCGGCTCGGGTGTGCATCCCACCCGCCCAGGCGTTCGCTATCCCGCCGGCATCGGTGCAGCGCTGAAACGCGAGTTGCGCGATTTGAACAATTGTCATGCGGGCATGAACATGCAGGGCTCGCTGCTGGTCTCCTCGCGGAAGTACCTGGATCTGGACGCGTCGCGCCGCGATCGCTTCGGGTTGCCGCTGCCGCGCATCCATCTGCATTACGAAGACAGTGATCTCGCGATGACACGGGACATGGTTGCCACTTGCGAGGAGATCATTCGTGCCGCGGGCGGGCGTGTTTATGCGGGTCCGGGTGAAATCACACCGGACAAGCTGGTGATCGACCAGAATCACTGGGTGGGGACAACGAAGATGGGTACGGATCCGAAAAGCTCGGTGGTCAACACGAGTTCGCAGTCGCACGACGTCCCGAATCTGTTTATCGGCGATGCGTCCGTATTTACGGCGTACCCAGAGAAGAACCCGACCCTGACCAACATCGCACTGTCGTGGCGAATGTCTGACAAGCTCATCGAAAAGGCCCGCAGGAAGGAGATCTGAACCTTATGTCTGTTGATCGCCGTGACCTCATTCGAATCGTCGGCGCAGGCATGCTGGCGCCTGCGGCCAATGCACAACACGAGCATCGGACCCCTACACACCGTGTCGGTGACTATCAGCCTCGTGTTCTCACGAAGACGGACTACGAGACACTGCGCAGGATGCTGGATGTGCTGCTGCCTGCCGATGAAGCTTCCGCCAGTGCATGGGAAGCAGGTGTCGGAATGTATATCGACACAACGCTTAAGTACGGCGACGATGCAGTACGCAGCACGTGGACGTCCGGGCTGGCACGGTACGCGGGACTGTCCAGCGCGGATACGGAGACGCGCATGACGGAACTGGCACGCAAGGAGTTGAATCCTTCATCGGATGATGAGCGCTTCTTCGGAATCTTCAAGCGCGCCGCGATCGACGCGTACTGCCTCTCCGATGCGGGGAAGAAGTGTTTCGGCTACAAGGGCGACATCGCAATTCGTGACTTCCCCGGCTGCACGCATCCGGAGCACAAATAGCTACATGTACATGCCACCGATCACGTCCAGCACGTGACCGGTGACCCAGGCGGCGCCATCGCCGGCAAGAAACTGCACGGCGGCGGCTACGTCCTCCGGCTGGCCCATGCGACGCAGTGGAATGAGACTGAGCAACCGTTCCTTTGCCTCGGCCTGCAACACGCCGGTCATGTCGGTCTCGATAAACCCCGGAGCGATTGCGTTCACGGTGATCCCGCGGCTTCCCATCTCCTGAGCAAGGCTCTTCGTCAGCCCTATGAGGCCGGCTTTTGAAGCCGAGTAGTTGGCCTGCCCCGCATTACCCATCTCGCCAACGACTGACGAGATGTTAACGATCCGCCCCCACCGCGCGCGCATCATAGATTGCAGTACCTGCTGAATGCAGAGGAACGTGCCAGTCAGATTCGTATCCAGGACAGCGTTCCAGTCATCGCGTTTCATGCGAACCGCCAGCGCGTCACGAGTAATGCCAGCATTGTTGACCAGAATCTCCACCGGGCCGAACTCTTTGGCGGTCTTAGCGAACGCTTCTCGTATGGAGCTCTCAGAAGCCAGGTCCAGGGAGACCGCGTAAGCTTCGCGTCCGGCTGCGCGGATCTGACCGGCAAGTTCCTCAAGCCGGTCGATGCTGCGGGCCGCAAGCACCACGCGGGCGCCGGCCTGCGACAGCCCAAGAGCGCAGGCTCGTCCGATACCGCGGCTGGCGCCTGTAACGAAAGCAATGCGGTTGTTCATTTGTGTGTTCTGCCATCATGGTAAAACGCTACGCAACTATGCCCCACGACGATCTACGCAGCTTCATATCCGCACTCGCCCGAGCCGGTGAGCTGAAGCGCATTCCGTTCGAAGTCGATCCATACCTCGAGATCACCGAGTTTGCAGATCGCAGCGTGAAACAAAAAGGCCCGGCATTGTTGTTCGAGAAGCCGAAGAACTCGAGTGTACCGGTGCTGATCAATGCGTTCGCAAGCATGCGACGAATGGAAGTCGCGCTTGGAGTGAGTTCGGTCGATGACATCGCCGAACGCATCGCCGGGTATCTGCAGATGCAGGTACCACAGGGGCTGATGGGGAAGTTGAGCATGCTGCCCAAACTGGCTGAGCTCGGGTCGGCCTTTCCGAAGGTGGTTAACAGCGGACCCTGCAAGGAAGTGATCCGGCATGACGGCTTCTCATTGCGTGAGCTTCCGGTGCTGCACTGCTGGCCTCTCGACGGAGGCCCTTTCATCACTCTGCCGATGGTCTTCTCCCGCGATCCGAAGACGGGCAGGCGCAACTGCGGCATGTACCGCATGCAGGTGTTCGACGATCGGACCACTGGCATGCACTGGCAGACACAAAAGCAGGGCGCCGAACACTATCGGCAGCTACGGCAGGGTGGAGTCAGGCGCATGGACATCGCGGTCGCACTGGGCTCAGACCCGGCGACCATGTACTCCGCCATCCTGCCGCTGCCACCGGCACTGGACGAGATGATGATGGCAGGCTTTCTCCGCGGCAAACCGGTTGAGATGGTCAAGTGCGAAACAGTGGATGTCGAGGTCCCGGCCAACTCGGAAATCGTGCTCGAAGGTTATCTGGAGGTCGGAGAGCTTCGCACGGAAGGACCGTTCGGCGATCACACAGGTTTCTACTCGCTGGAAGATCAGTACCCGGTCTTCCACGTCACCTGCATGACTCACCGCCGCGACCCGGTGTATCCGGCTACGATTGTTGGTCCGCCTCCCATGGAAGACTTCTACATGGGCAAGGCGATCGAACGGATCTTTCTGCCGCTGATGAAAATGCAGCTGCCGGAAGTCCGTGATATTTGCATGCCCGCCGAGGGCGTGTTTCACAATCTAATCCTCGTCTCGATCAGGAAGTCTTATCCTGGACAGGCCCGGAAGGTCATGCACGCCATTTGGGGTCTTGGCCAGGCCATGTTCAGCAAGGTGATCGTGGTGGTGGACGAGGACGTCGACGTGCAAAACGTAAGTGAAACAGCCTGGAAGGCGCTGAACAACATCGACCCCCAGCGAGACATAGAGTTCGTTCTTGGGCCCGTGGATTCGCTGGACCATGCCAGCAGGCTGCCCGACTTCGGATCGAAGATGGGCGTTGATGCCACACGCAAGTGGCAGTCGGAAGGATTTACACGCCCGTGGCCGAAAACAATCACGATGACCGCCGAGGTGAAAGATCGGGTTGACAAGCTCTGGAAACGGGCCGGCCTCTAGATG
>DASQEG010000877.1:0-8149 GCA_035633775.1 Bryobacteraceae bacterium | reverse complement strand
GTTACAGTCACCAAATCCATTCCGGACGAGGTCAGCCTTCTGTAAATGTCCTGAGGTTCAGCGTATGATTCGCGGCAAAACGCGCGCGCGACCGGCACCGTGCACATGCCGGAATATCTCGTGTGGACATGCAGGTCGCATTTCATCTATCTCCATTCAACGCTCGTGTTGTTACAGGCCAGTTAAGCAGAAGAAAAAGCTTGGTGAAAGGCCACGTGCACAACTAACCTGACGTGCCATAGTGGTTGCTTGCTCATGCGCAAGGTGGACTTAGTGTTCTTCGATGCGGGCGGCGGACACCGGAGCGCTGCCACCGCGCTGAAGGCCGTATCGCAGCAGACAGGCCGGAACTGGCAAGTTCGCCTGCTTAACCTCCAGGAGGTTCTCGACAGCCTGGATATCTTTCGCCGTATCACTGGCGTTCGGATGCAGGACATCTACAACCAGATGCTCGCGCGCGGATGGACGCTCGGTTCAGAACATTTGCTGCCGTTCATGCACGGCATTATCCGGCTCTATCATCCGGCTCAGGTTAAAATGCTTGCTGCCTTCTGGAAGCAGGACACTCCCGATCTGGTTGTGTCGGTCGTCCCTAATTTCAACCGGGCGCTGTAACAGGGGTTGAAACTGGCCGCGCCCCGCGTACCTTACGTTACAATCCTGACCGATTTTGCGGATTTTCCTCCCCATTTCTGGATGGAAAAGCAGGATCAGCATGTAATTTGCGGCACCGAGAGAGCACTCGCACAGGCAAACGCAATCGGATACGCAGCGAACAGCGTGCACCTGGTCTCAGGAATGATACTTCGCCCACCTTTCTACGAAAAGCCCTCGATCGACAGGCATGCAGAACGGCTAAAGCTCGGTCTGGACCCGAACCGCCCTACCGGACTCGTATTGTTTGGTGGGCATGGATCGATGCACATGGTCAGCATTGCCCGGCGTCTGCAGGAAGCCAGGTGCGGCCTGCAGCTCATCCTTATCTGCGGACGCAATGAGAGGCTCGCGCGCGAACTCGGAAAGATACAGGCTCGAGTCCCGATGCACATCATCGGATTTACTCAGGATGTGCCTTTATATATGGCCCTGAGTGACTTCTTCATCGGCAAGCCCGGCCCGGGCAGCATCAGTGAAGCGATCGAAATGGGCCTGCCGGTCATCATTGAACGGAACGCCTGGACGCTGCCCCAGGAACGTTACAACGCAGAGTGGGTGCAGGAGAAGCAGGTCGGGGTCGTCGTCCGGAACTTCACCGAGATTGCGGATGCCGCGGACCGGTTACTGGCTGAGCCGGCATTCAGCGAACTCCGCAGCAATGCCGCCGCGATCCGGAATCGAGCAGTCTTCGAGATTGCGGACATTCTTGATCGCATTATGGACCAAGGCGGTTGAGAGTACCCGCTGCCTGCGGCCACTTACTCTCGTGGCCCTCTATCGTGTCGCCAGCGCAGCCGTCTATGGAATCGACGCACATCTCATAGACGTCGAAGTAGATATGTACCAGTCCGGCAGTCCCAAAGACTTCGTCACGGTGGGCATGCCTGACACAGCCGTCCGGGAAAGCCGGGAGCGGATCAAGTCGGCGCTGGTCAACAGCGGCTTCGGATACCCAAATCGCGGCGTGACCATCAACCTTGCGCCGGCCAACGTACGCAAGGAAGGCGCCGGATTCGATCTGCCTATGGCTGTCGGCATTCTTGGCGGCAGCGGCGCAGTCCGGTCCGGCGAAGACTTCCTGATGACGGGAGAGCTTTCTCTGGACGGCTCGCTCCGGCCGGTTCGCGGGTGCCTCTCGATTGCCATTTGCGCCCGCAAGCACGGCATCCCGAACCTGATTGTCCCGAAGGAGAACGCAGCGGAGGCGGCCGTGGTGGATGGCTTGCGCGTATATGGTGCTACGCATCTTCGCGACGTGGTCGCGCTTATGGCGGACCCGTCGCAGTTCGCGTCCGCTACACCTCGGTCCCAGGACTCAGAAATCCCGGCAGACGAGGTGCCGGACTTTGCGGACGTGCGCGGGCAAACAACCGGCAAGAGAGCACTTGAGGTAGCCGCGGCCGGTAATCATAACGTTCTGATGATCGGACCTCCGGGATCCGGGAAGACAATGCTGGCAAGGCGGTTCGCAGGTATCCTGCCTCCGCTTACTTTCGCCGAAGCGTTGGAGACGACTCGTATTCACAGCGTTGCAGGCGTGCTGCCGAAGGGCGCTGGCATCCTCGGGCGCCGCCCGTTTCGGGCGCCACACCACACTGTATCGGACGCCGGTCTCATCGGCGGAGGCTCCGGCACACCGCGGCCCGGCGAGGTTAGCCTCGCGCACAACGGCGTTATGTTCCTTGATGAGCTGCCGGAGTTTCCTCGGAACGTTCTTGAGCAGTTACGACAACCGCTCGAGGAAGCTTCCGTGACGATCGCACGCGCGAATATGACTCTCGAGTTTCCGGCGCGTTTCATGCTGGTGGCAGCGATGAATCCGTGCCCGTGCGGGTTCTTCGGTGACCCGACCCGAGAGTGCCGCTGCACGGGAGCCATCATTCAACGCTACCTGGGAAAGATCAGCGGACCGCTCCTGGATCGGATCGATCTGCATATAGAGATACCGGCCGTGCCCTACGCTGAACTGCGGTCGAACGGCACGGGTACGACTTCGGAGGAGATGCGCGAGCGGGTGCTCAGAACGCGGGAAATACAGACGGCCCGTGGATTTTATAACGCGCACATTCCACATCGTGCGCTCCGGCAGCTGTGCGCGCTCGATGAGTCAGGCGAGCGCACGCTGGAAATGGCAGTGCGGCGGATGAGCCTGAGTGCACGCGCCCATGATCGCGTGCTGAAGGTGTCACGCACGGTCGCCGATCTTGGCGGTAGTGACCGGGTGCTGGCCAAACACATCGCTGAAGCGATCCAGTACCGAAGTCTCGACAGGAATTACTGGCAATGACGCGCAGGATGTTTCTGCACCTTCTGGAGTGGACAGGCAAGTTCCCGCGAAACCCGGGGCTGAGTGGACCTCGGCGAGGAGACACTACTCTCAACCTATGCTTCAGCCGCGCGAACCTGATCCTCGGTGCGACGGAAGGGCGGTCGCTGGCCATATGTGATGCCGCGCCAGAGCCACTCCGCCGGACCGTACTGGAATCTGCGGAGATACCAGGCGCTAAGCGCAATCTGCCCCGAATACAACAACAGTGCGAGTAACATGCCGAGAGCAGGGCCACATTGGCCATAGAATCCCAAACCGTAGCCGTAGAATACCGTCGTGCAAACTACTGACTGCGCGAGGTAGTTTGTGAGCGGGATCCGACCCGCAGGAGCGATACGCGCCAGACGGCGTCCCCACTTCCCGGTGCGCGCAAGCAGCACGATGGTAGAAGCATAGAACAACATCAGGGTTGGGCGCTGCCATGCGTATGCGGTGCTCACGACGACATCCCACATGGTCGGCTCAAAGGGGACCGTGAACAGCCGCCCCACTCCGAACAGGAGTGCGGAGAACAAGCCGACCGCCATTGTCCAGCGTTGCAGTCTTCGGATCAAGGGAAGGCTCCCCTCAAGGTTGGATAGATAACCTCGGCGCCCCACCACAAACCCAAGCAGCATCGTGACGAAGACGTCAAGATAGAAGCCGAAGCCGTCGCCGCTGCTGTATGTCTCCCGGAGTTCTTCAGTACGGGCTGCGACTACTTCCGCGTACGAACCTTCACCGTAGGCGGAATTCAGCAACTGCTCCATGCGCGAGATGGTCTTACGCGCTTCGCTCACGTCGGACGAGGTATGCGAGAGCACGTCCACAGTACTCATTGCAGTGGTGGTGAGAAGCACTCCGAGCACGAGAATCAGGAGTAACTTGTCTGGTGCATTCCGCATAGCCATAAGGAAGAGACCGAGGACTGCATAAACGTGCAGCACGTCGCCGGACCAGAGGAGAATGGCGTGCGCGGCACCGAAAGCAAACAGCACGACGAGGCGTCGCAGGTACACTGCAATCGGACTGGACGAACGCTGCTTTAGTCGGGCGAGTTGGATGCTGAACTCGATGCCGAACAGGAAAGAGAAGAGGGAATTGAATTTGCCATCGAAGAAGCTGCTCATGATGAACAGGGCAGTGCGGTCGTACCAGGACGTCCAGATATCCTCGGCCCGCGTAGTTGTCCACCATGTCCCGTAAAAGCCGGGCATGTTCATCACAAGGATGCCGAATAACGCAAACGCGCGCAGGATGTCCAGTACCTGGATTCGTTCAGACGGAGCTACAGGAGCAGCGGTCACAGCAGTCATGAATTCTCCTGTAAACGTGAAAAGGGGAAGCCGAAGCTTCCCCTCTCGATTTTGTCCCGATGCGAGAAGAGCGGAGCTACTCTTGGCCCTCGCCCTCGTTGCCTTCGCGCATAGCTTTGAGGCGTTCTTCGCGACGCTTCGCTCGATCTGCAGCGCGCTTCACCAATTCCGAGCCGACGAGTTCGAGCATCACCTGCTCCGCGCCGTCGCCCTTGCGCCAGCCGAGGCGAACGATACGTGTGTAGCCCCCGTTGCGCTGACCGAAGCGGGTGCCGAGCGTGTCGAAGAGTTTCTGCACGCCTTCAGGATGATTCAGGAAGGAGGCAGCCTGACGCCGGGTATGCAGCGTGTCCTTCTTGGCGAGCGTGATCATCTTCTCCACCAGCGGCTTCGCTGCTTTCGCCTTCTGGGGCGTGGTGACGATGCGCTCTTCCTTGATTACGCTGAGCACGAGGTTGCGGAGCAGCCCGCGCCGCTCGTCCTTTGTGCGCTTTAACTTATATCCGGCCTTAAGATGTCTCATTCTCCTGCCTCACGCGTGTCGTTTTCCGACGGCAGACCAGCCGTCGATCCGGCCGGAGGCATCACCACTCGGCCCTGCGAATCGATCTTCATGCCAAAGCCGAGACCGAGATTATTCAGAATTTCTTTGATCTCGTTCAGTGACTTGCGACCGAAGTTTTTGGTGCGGAGCATCTCGGCTTCCGTCTTCTGCACCAGATCGCCAATGCTCTGGATGTTGGCGTTCTTAAGGCAATTGTACGAACGAACGCTGAGCTCCAGTTCCTCGACTGAACGGCCCAGAACTTCGTTGACCTGACCAGCGGCGCGCTCTGCTGGTTCCTCGGACACTTCAGCGACTTCCTCGAAGTTGATGAAGATGCTCATGTGGTCCTTCAGCAGCTTGGCTGCCTGACCGATCGAGTCCTGCGGCGAGATAGCGCCGTTCGTCCAGACCTCGATTGTGAGCTTGTCGTAGTCGGTCATCTGACCGAGGCGAGCCGCCTCGACCGAGTAGTTGACCTTACGTACGGGCGAGTGGACCGAGTCGATCGGAATGTAGCCGAGCGGCAGATCCTCGTCGAAGTTGCGATCCGCGGAGACGTAGCCGCGCCCGCTCTTCAGCCGCATTTCCACCTGCAGGCTTGCTCCATCGCCAACGGTGGCGATGTGCATGTTGCGATCGAGTACTTCCACGTCCTGATCGGTTTCGATCTGTCCGGAAAGCACTTCGCCAGGTCCGTCAATGCGCAGGCGGGCAATGCTCTGCCCTTCACCCATCATCTTGAAGGGTATCTGCTTCAGGTTCAGAATGATGTCGGTTGCGTCCTCGACCACACCGGGAATGGGCATGAATTCGTGTGCGACGCCTTCAATTCGAACTGCCGTGATGGCAGCTCCTTCGATGGAGCTGAGGAGCACACGACGCAGGCCGTTGCCGATCGTGGTGCCGAAGCCGCGTTCAAACGGTTGTGCAGTGAACTGGCCGAACCGTTCGGTCAGCGACTCTGTGTTTGCGACGAGTCGTTTCGGTTTTTGAAAGCCCTTGAACATCGACTGGTTCTCCCTTGTACCGCTTCTCGCCTGCTACTTCGAGTACAACTCGACGATCAGTTGTTCGTTGACCTGAATCTGCACCAGCTCTTCGCGTTTCGGTTGCGCCAGCACACGGCCGCGGAGGCCGTCACGATCGACCTCGAGCCAGTTGGGCGTCGGTGCATGTGCCGTGGCATCACGCGAGCTGAGAATGTGCGGGTGCGTGCGGCTGCGCTCACGCACTTCCACACCGTCGTTCGGCTTCACCTGAAAGGATGGAATGTTGACCTTGCGGCCGTTCACCTGAAAGTGACCATGGCGCACCATCTGCCGTGCCATTGCGCGGCTGGTAGCAAGGCCCATCCGGTAAACCACGTTGTCGAGACGCTTCTCCAGCATCGCGAGCAGGTTTTCACCGGTGATGCCCGGCATGCGGCTGGCTTTCTCGAACAGGTTGCGGAACTGAGTTTCGAGCAGTCGGTAGTAGCGGCGTGTCTTCTGCTTCTCACGAAGCTGCAGCCCGTAGCCGACGATTTTCGGCTTACGGTCTTTGCCATGCTGGCCGGGAACAAAGTTCCGGCGCTCGATCGAACATTTTTCGGTGTGGCAGCGCTCGCCCTTGAGGAACAGCTTCATGCCCTCGCGGCGGCACAGCCGACAGACTGGACCCTTATATCGTGCCAATTTCTTGCTCCTTACCTCAGGCCGGAAGCGGTGTCCGGCGGGTGCAGTTTACGGCCGATGGCATGGCCTTCTTCCTGCTTGATGAACCGCAGAATCCCGGTTGCCCGGGCCAGAGTCAGACGCGGCGCTTCTTCCCTGCTCAGCGCCTCAAACGCGGCGCTTCTTGGGCGGCCTGCAGCCGTTGTGCGGAATCGGCGTTACGTCGCGGATCGACTTCACATCGATCCCGGCGGTGGACAGCGCGCGGACGGCCGACTCGCGGCCTGCACCCGGACCCGCAACCTTGACATCGACGCTGCGCATTCCCGCCTCGCGAGCCTTGTTGGCCGCCGTGAGTGAGGCCTGCTGCGCGGCGAACGGCGTACCCTTGCGCGAGCCACGGAATCCAAGCGAACCCGAACTGGACCATGCGACCACGTTGCCGACCGTGTCGGTGAAAGTGATGATGGTGTTGTTGAAGCTGGCCTGAACGTGCACCAACCCGACCGGCACGTTGCGCTTTTCGCGCTTCTTGAATGCCTTCTTCTTCGTATTCTTTGCCGGAGCCTTAGCCATTACTTCGCACCTGCCTTCTTCTTGTTGGCCACGGTGCCGCGCCGCGGACCCTTACGCGTGCGAGCGTTGGTGTGGGTGCGCTGTCCGCGAGCCGGAAGACCGCGACGGTGCCGCAGGCCTCTGTAGGACCCCATTTCCATCAGGCGCTTGATGTTCATGGAGACCTCCTTGCGGAGATCACCCTCAACCGCGCCCTCACCCTCGAGGATGTTACGGATGTTGTTGACCTGCTCTTCGGTCATGTCCTGGATCTTCGTGCTCGGATCCACGCCGACACGATGGAGCAAGCTCTTTGCTCGTGTCCGTCCGATGCCGTAGATGTACGTGAGGCCGATCTCGGCTCTCTTTCTCGGTGGCAGGTCTACGCCAGCAATACGCGCCATAATTCTCCCTCGACCCTCTTAACCCTGACGCTGCTTGTGCTTGGGATTCACACAGATCACGCGGACCACGCCCTCGCGATGGATGACCTTGCACTTGTCGCAGATTTTCTTGACCGATGCTCTGACTTTCATGTCCGTCCCAGTGCCTCGCCGGCTAATCCTTCCAAAGCCTTGTTATCCGTCCCCGGGTCTTGTCCATGGGGGACAATACCAACTCCACCCGATCGCCAGGCCGGAGCCTGACGAAGTCAATGACAGCAGCGCCAGCTGCATGAGCAATGACTTCCTGCTCGTTCTCGAGTTTGACGCGCCAGGTCGCGCGAGGCAGGGATTCGATTATTGTAGCAGCAACCCCGCGTCTCCCGCTATCCCTATGATCCGGCTCGGTCAGGTGGCTCACTTGCCTGCCCGTTATGGCCGCGTCAGAACCCATGGCCCGTTTGAAGTCACCGCGACGCAGTGCTCGAAGTGCGCCGAATACGATTTGTCCTTCGTTACCGCCGTCCAGCCGTCGCTCAGAATCCTGATCTCCGGCCGCCCTGCATTCACCATGGGCTCGATCGCGAGCACCATGCCTTCCTTCAGCCGCGGATTTTCGCTTCGGCGATCCACGTAGTTTGGCACCTGCGGTTCTTCATGCAGCGATGTGCCAATGCCGTGCCCCACCATCTCGCGCACCACCGAGAACCCGTTGGACAGGACGTGCCGCT
>DASQEG010000876.1:0-3965 GCA_035633775.1 Bryobacteraceae bacterium | reverse complement strand
GAGGTCCTCAATGCGAACGACTTCTTCAACAACCGGCTCGGTCGACCTCGGCCGAGATACCGCTTCGATACGTGGAACTACCAGCTGGGCGGGCCGCTCTACGTCCCCGGCAAGCTGAACCGCAATCGGGAGAAGCTGTTCTTCTTCTGGTCGCAGGAGTTCTGGCCATTGTCAATTCCTTCCGCCCTGGCGCAGCGTACGGTCCCGACTGAACTGGAGCGTCAGGGGAACTTCTCGCAGTCGCTCGACGTGAACGGTGCGCCGATCATCGTTCGGGATCCGCTCAACAACCGCATGCCGTTTCCGGGGAACATCATCCCTCGTGAGCGCATCGACCCGAACGGTCAGGCTCTGCTCAACTTCTTCCCGCTGCCCAACTTCACTGACCGTGGTGTCTCGCTCGGCAACTTCAACTATGTCTTTCAGGATGTTGTCGATCAGCCGAAACGAACGGACACGCTGAAGATCGACTACAACCTGAACGCGTCGAATCTGCTGACTTTCTCCTATTCGGCGCGTAATGACGTCAACGACGGCAGGGTTGGTATACCCGCCGGAACGGGAAACTACGATGTCGTTCGACAGCGCTCGGAGAACGTCGGAAAGCTGTACCTTGGCCGCTACCAGAAGATCCTCTCGCCCACGCTGGTGAACGAATTCAACGCTTCGTACTCGAATCGCCCGCTGAATAACAACATCGCCGAGTCTGATCTTCGGACGATTCAGCGCGACACTATCGGGTTCCGGGCCGGGCAGTTGTATCCCGAGAACAACCCGCTGAACATCATTCCGAACATGACATTCGGCGGGGTGCCCAACGCAGCCCAGGTGAACTTCGACAACCGCACACCGCTGACCACCACGCACGAGATCATCTCAGTTACTGACAGCCTGACGAAGACATTTCGCGCGCACACGATCAAAGCGGGATTTTACTTCGACAGGCTGTGGGCCGAGAATCAGGGAACTTCCGGCGCTTTCAATGGCGAGTTCAACTTCGGGCGCAACGTCAACAATCCGCTCGACACCGATTACGCTTACGCCAACGCGATCCTTGGTGTCTTCAACCAATATGACGAGCCGACCGGTCGTCCATATCCGGTCAACTATGCCTCGAACATCGAATGGTTCCTGCAGGACACGTGGAAGGTGCATCGGAGGTTGTCGCTCGACCTCGGTATTCGGTTCCACTATCTGCCGCAGTCCTGGATTGAAGGTGACGCGCTCTCGGGGTTCTCGGCTGATGCGTACGATCCCGCCCGTGCTGTTCAATTGATCCAGCCCGCGATGGACGGTTCACGGAGGGTGGGCAGAAATCCCAACACCGGAGACCTCGTTTCGCCGACACTCATCGGCGCGATTGCTCCGGGCACAGGCAATCCGTCCAGTGGGATGGTGTCGCCACTCACCGACAACTCCATCCCTCGTTCCCTGATGAATGATCCGGGCGTCGAGTTCGGGCCGCGGGTCGGGTTTGCGTGGGACGTCACGGGCAACGCACGGACCTCCGTCCGCGGGGGCTTTGGGATGTTCTACAACCGAATGTCTCACGGCACAGTGCTGACCGACTTTAGTATTCAGCCCCCTCTGGTGGATCGGCCGACGCTGTTCTACGGCACGTTGTCGAATCTCGGCAGTTCCTCTGGCTTCCTCTTCCCGGCGAATGTGCTTGGCCTGGATCGAAATGCGCCGACGCCACGCGTCATGAACTTCTCCCTTACGGTTCAGCGCGATGTTGGCTATAACACCGTGGCCGATGTCGGCTATGTGGGATCGCTCGGACGTAACCTGCTGTGGCAGCGGAACATCAACGCAATCCCGTTCGGCACGAACTTCACCTCGGCGGCCATCGACCCAACCACAAACCGGCCGTTGCCACCGAACTTTCTACGACCCTACCCCGGTTATGGCAACATCAATCTGCGGGAGCCGGCCGGCTCTTCCAACTACCATTCCCTGCAGGCTTCGTTGAACCGCCGCTTCACCACAGGCCTGCAGTTCGGCATAAGCTACACATGGTCCAAGTCGCTGGACTACGTGTCCGATGATGCGGCGACAGTGTCGAGCCTTGTATCGCCGCGCGTATGGAACTACGGGCTCTCCTCATACGATCGCACCCATGTATTGAAGGCGAACTGGCTATGGGACGTGCCCGGTTGGCGCAGCGGGCCTGCGTTTGCTCGTGCGATCACGAACGGCTGGCAGATGTCGGGCATCTTCACTGCGTCTTCCGGAGCGCCACTCGGAGTAGGCTTCGGCACAGTAACGGCCGTCGACATCACAGGCTCACCAACCGAAGGACCTCGAGTAGACGTTACAGGCGACCCGGTGATTCCGCGAGGTGAACGAACCTTCGAACGCTATTTCAACACTGACGTGTTCGCCCAGCCCCGCGTCGGCACATTCGGAAACGCGGCTCGGACCCTGCTGCGCGGGCCGGGGATCCACAACTGGGACCTGACGGCATACAGGAACTTCAGCATCGTCTAGAGTGTGCGGGCACAGCTCCGGGGCGAGTTCTACAACGCTTTCAACCACACGCAGTGGTCAGGGCTCGACACGACTGCGCGATTCGACGCACAGGGGCGTCAGGTAAACACGCAGTTCGGTCAGGTAATCTCCACGCGTCCGGGGCGCAGGATTCAACTCGCCCTTAGGATCATGTTCTAGGGCACAACCTTGCGGCCGCCGATGTACACCGCAAGCGGTCGGATCTCGCGGATCTGATCTTCCGGGCAGCGCAGGTAGTCGCGGTCGATCAGGACGAAGTCGGCAAGCTTGCCGGTTTCCAGCGAGCCCTTGTGCGCCTCTTCACCGGTGAGATACGCGGCCCCCGTTGTGTAGGCGCGAAGCGCTTCTTCACGAGTGATGCGCTCGTTCGCACCCACAACCTGGCCGGCAGAGGTCTTTCGCGTAACACTGGTCCATATGCCGAGGAACGGATTATAAGGGTTCACGGCGTTGTTCTTATCATGCCCGATCATATGATCGCTACCGCCAGCGATACGCACGCCCGCGTTCAGATAGCTGCGGAGCGGGAAGAATAGTCGCATGCCGTCGAGACCGAACACCTTCGTTAACGCCGGTGCATCGTGGTACAGCCACGCTGCCTGTACGTCGGCAAGGATGCCCATCTTCGCCGCGCGAGCTATGGCTTCGGTTGATTGAAAGCTGGCATGCATCAGATGCGATCGCGTCGGCGCCAGTGGACGCTCCCGATGCAGGGCTTCAAACGCGTCCAGCAGCGTGTCAATCGCTCCCCCGCCCTGCGCGTGTGCCGTGAGGGACCAGCCCGCGTCGCGAGCCGCGCGGAGGATGCCGGTTAACTTGTCAACCGGTACGAATAGCTGACCCCGGTCGCTCGGATCTGTCTTGCCGTACAGTTGAGCGCCGAACGGCCCGTAAGGCTGACGCTGCCACGCAGTGCCGATTGTCATCCCACCGTCGAGAGTGACCTTGTACACAGATCTACGGAGCCATTCATCTCCGCCCGGCCTGGGGCCTTTGCGGATACTGGCAACGATCGTGTCGAGCGGAGCGGAAGCGTCAGGGCGCCACGTCAGCGCGACGCGAACCGGCAGCTTACCGGCCGCCCGGAGCTTGTCGTACAGCCCCATCTCGGCTTCCGTCGCAGACCGATCAACCACGGACGTAAGCCCTGGCGCGGCATACCGGCGGAGCATCGCCTCCAGTGCTTTCAACTGCTCGGCTTCGGGCCATGCTTCCGATCGCGACTGACGCTTCAGCAAGCCGGCCGCATTCTTCAGAATTCCGTTCGGCTCACCATCCTTACCTTTAACGATCTCGCCGCCCGCCGGATTCGGTGTGTCGCGAGTGATGCCCGATACCTTCAGCGCCAGAGAGTTCGCGATGACCACGTAGCTCGCGTCGAACATGACAGGATGCTCGCGCAGCACGTCGAGCACTTCCTTCGTCGGCATCCGCATCTCAGCGAGCCGCGTGGG
>DASQEG010000875.1:0-5742 GCA_035633775.1 Bryobacteraceae bacterium | reverse complement strand
CAGCGCTGCGGTGAGAACTCTTCGCATGACGATTTAGAGCCAGTTTAGCTCAGAGGTCGAGGAGGTGACCCATCTTTTCCTGCTTGGTGCGCAGGTAGTCTGTGGTCGTCGCCGAGGGTGCCACGATACAGGGGACCCGCTCGACAACACGGACGCCGGACCGCTCGAGTGCCTGAATCTTTTCCGGGTTGTTCGACAACAACCGGACTTCGTGGATGCCGAACCAGTTCAGCACCGCACCAGGAAGCTCATACCGCCGGTGGTCAGGCTTGAAGCCGAGCCGTACGTTCGCCTCTACCGTGTCGGCTCCGTCGTCCTGCAACTCGTAAGCGCGCAGCTTGTTCATCAGACCGATGCCGCGGCCTTCCTGATGCTCGTAGATGAGTAGCCCGCGTCCATCTTCGCCGATCTTGTACAAGGCAAGTTCGAGCTGCGCACGGCAGTCACACCGGAGACTATGGAACACATCCCCGGTTAAACACTGGGAATGGATGCGCACGAGGGGCGGAGGACCGGAAATGTCCCCCAGTTTGAGCACCACTGCTTCTTCTACTCCGGTCGGGAAGTGTCCTTCGAAGCCATAGATCCGAAAATGACCGAAGCGGCTGGGGAAGTCCGCCTCCGCCACCTTCATGAGTTGCAGCGCAGTTGTGCCGGTGGCCATCAGGTGAGCCGATCTCTTTCATTATAATGGCTCAGGCTTTGCCACAGACATGCTGGAGCAGCACCTCGTCATTCCCCTCGTAAAACTCGCCGTGGCAGCCTCGCTCGCCAGCATTCTCGTCCGTGTTGCGTTGCTTCGCCGCGCGCTGCTGCGGGAGGAGCGGACACTGTGGCAGCGCATCCAGCTCGCCCTCGGATTCTCGGCAATCTTCGGGGCGGGGGTTGCCACGCGCATCTTGACCAATGTCTACACTGCGGTTGACTTAGGGCTGGAGGGCAGCCTGCTCGCGGGCATCCTGGGAGGCTACGTTGCCGGATTGCTATCCGGCGTTCTGATCTCGCTTCCGGCCTTCATCGGCGGCGATGAGTACTGTTCGAGGGCGCTGTTCGCCGGAGTCGGCGTAATGGGCGGTCTGCTCCGGGACATGGCGCCAGACTTCGAAGAGATCTGGCGCTTCTCGCCCTTCCTCGACCGGGTGGTGAAATCGAAGCACCCTGCGAGGATCCGATTGTTCCACTCGGTATTCCTCGGGGCGATCATCTTCGCGGAAGGTTTGCGGTGGTCGGGAATGCAGTTGTGGCCGGGTGCCGTGTTCGCACTTTACGACCCAGGAGAAACCCGCGCGGGAGTACTTATCGCGATCACCATCACTACCGTTTTTGCAGTTACGCTGCCGCTCAAGATTTGGAATAACACGCGTAACGAAGAGAAGCTGGAGACGCAGCAGCGGCTGCTGAATGAAGCACGGCTTGCCGCACTGACGCGCCAGATCAACCCTCACTTTCTGTTCAACACTCTGAACTCGATTTCCTCGCTCATTCGCACGCGACCTGATGAAGCGCGTGCCGTCGTCTATAAGCTCTCGAACATTCTTCGACGGCTGTTACGAAAAGCCGACAACCTGAGTCCACTGCGTGAAGAACTGCAGTTCATCGACGACTACATGGGTATCGAGCTGGTGCGATTCGGAGACAAGCTGAGGTTCACCAAGGAAATCGAACCTTCCACGCTGGATTGTCTGGTCCCGGGGATGCTGCTGCAGCCACTGGTGGAAAACAGCATCAAGCATGGATTAAGCTCTAAGGTCGATGGGGGTACCATTCGAGTACGCAGCCGCATCGAGAGGGGCAGGCTGCACCTGCTGGTTGAGGACGACGGAGTCGGTATCCCTGAGCCCAAGCTGGCAACTCTGTTTGAACAGGGGATTGGAATCAGCAACGTCAACGAGCGGCTGAAGGTGCTGTTCGGGAACGAATACCGCATGTCGATTGACAGCCGCGCCGGTGTCGGCACACAGACCGAGATCGAGATTCCGGAACTGCGCACCTGGGCAGCGGCGGCGAGCTGACAAACAAATGTTCGGAGGAACTCCGTTTTGCGCAAAGCGACCGTGACGCTTCCGTCGCCGCCGGCGAACGATCTGCATACGACCATCGCAACTCGCACCCGGCGCGTATACGATCTGCTGAGTGGCGTTTACCCTGCTTCCACTTTCTTCTTCCACTCCCGCGCGCACCGCACGGCGATCGAGATTGCCGGCATCCGCAACGGCATGCGGGTGCTGGAGGTCGCCACCGGGTCCGGTGAGATGTTCCGCAGGCTGGTCGGAGCGAATCCTTTAGGCTCCACGATCGGCCTGGATCTGTCTCCGAACATGGCCGCCAGGACGCAGCGGATCGTCCGCCGCGAGTTTCCCCGGGCGAACACGTGGTGCAAAGCGGTCGACGCCCGCTTCATGCCCTTTCGTGATGAGACCTTCGATGCTGTGGTCTGCTGTTACCTGTTTGAGCTTTTGTCAGGCGATGACATTGTCGTTACGATGAGCGAAATTCAGCGCGTCCTGCGGCGGCGAGGCAGGTTCACGCTCGTCCTGATCGGTCAAAACACGGATGTGTTCAACCGCTTGTACAAGGTGTGCGGCAGCGTAGCGCCAGCCTTCTGGGGTCGTCAGGTGGAGCAGCGGGTTCCGGACCTCATAGAATCCCTGGACTTCCGCATCGTCGCAGACAGGACGGTTCGGCAGTCAGGCTATCCTTCGCGCGTACTCTCGGCGCAGAAGCTCGGCTAAAGCGCTGATTAAGCGCTCAGCCGAACGTTCAACGCGCGTTCGAGCCTTCGAATTTCGCCCCGCTCGGATCTGGAGCTGAAGGTCCATGCAGTGCCGCGGGCACCGGCGCGACCTGTTCGACCAACGCGGTGGATAAAGTCTTCAGGCACCTGCGGCAGGTCGTAGTTCACCACGTGCGCGATGCCGTCGATGTGGATGCCGCGTGCAGCGACGTCAGTGGCCACCAGCACCCGGAAGGAACCATCGCGGAATCCCTGAAGAGCCTGGTTTCGCTGTCCCTGGGTTCGATCGCCGTGGATCCTTGCCGCGCGTATGCCGGCATGGCTCAGGTGTCTGGCCAGGCGGTCGGTCCCGCGCCGGGTCCGCGCAAACACGAGAAAGTTGCCGCTGTTCTCATGCAGCAGCCCCGTGAGCGCTTTGATTCTGCCGTCGTGCTCCACTTCGCACAAACGCAAGGTGACGTTCTCGGCAGGCTTGCTTGAAGCGCCGATTTCCACGCGCACGGGGTTGCGAACACAGGTTTCAATCAGGTGCGCGACTGACTTCTCGATTGTCGCCGAGAACAGCAGAGTTTGACGGTTCGTGGGGACAGCTTTCAGGATCTCGCGGATCGAGGGCAGAAATCCCATGTCCAGCATCCGGTCCGCTTCGTCGAGGACGAGCGTCTCAACACCTTTCAGGTCGATCAGCTTGCGCTGGAGAAAGTCGCAGAGCCGGCCGGGGGTAGCAACAACCGCGTCGACGCCGGTCTTCAGCGTACGAAGCTGCCGGCGCTCGTCCACACCTCCGACCACAACGGCGGACCGAAAGCGGGTCCCGGCGGAGATCTTCGCAAAGGTCTCTTCTACCTGGATGGCCAGTTCACGGGTGGGGCTGAGGATCAGCGCGCGCGGCCGTGTCGATGACGTGCCTGATGCACACGCACGCTCCACGATGGGCAGCGCAAAGGCCAAAGTCTTACCAGATCCCGTCTGGGAGGTCGCAACCAGATCACGGCCTTCAAGCGTTGGGGCGATAGAGCCGGCCTGCACGGCAGTAGGCTTTTCGAATCCGAGCCTTGCAAGATTCTTATGCAGGGCAGAGTTCAGGTTCAGTTCAGAAAAAGAGTTCATTTGGGACAAATGCCTGTTTGTCTCTGTCAGACTGCGCTATGGGAGGCTCGGTCGGAGGGCACTCAATCAAAAGGAGGGCGTGCAAAGACTTACTAAGATTAGCACATGCGGGGCGACTTTGGCCACCCCCGTGCTCCAGTTCGGCCCGGGTTGCGGTGTCCGCCGCTCCCGGCGGTCGGTCAAATCAGGATGGTCGGCGTTTGCTTTTAGCGGGAGCAGCGCCGGCGGGTTCTGCCAGCAGTTGCTCGATCAGCTTGCGCATGTTCGCTTCAACACCGGTCGAGTTGTCATTACGAGGCAAACTCTGCGCCCGAATCATGCCTTTCCGGTCGATAAATACAAGCTGCGGAACATGCAGCGCGTTCTCAGGAGGATTCTGCAGGAACTGATTCACCGGCTCCCGCTCACTGAAGCCGACCGGGAAGCCAACGCGGAACTGCCCGACAAAGTCCGGAACCAGCATCTTCGACATCCCGTTAAACGCCACGCCGACGGCCTGGAAGCCTTTCGAACCATACTCGTTCTGCAGCCGCGTAAGCGTCTGCGCACTCGACTGGCAGTGCGGGCACGTAGTGAACAAAAACTCCAGCGCCACAACCTTCCCCCGGTACTGACTCAGCAGCTTCTGGCCGCCATCTGGCAGATGGATCACGAATTCGGGGGCTTTGCGCGGGACGTCAACCGCGAGCAGAGGAAGGAGGAGGTAGGAAGAGAGGAAAAAGGTGCGTCTCAGCATGTGTTTTTCAGGAGGCCTTCTTGCTGGATCTCTGAACCGGCTTTGCGCCGGGCTCTTTAAGCAGCCGGTCAACCTGGCCGCGAATATTGGCTTCTTCGTTGCCCTGGAAGAACGAGTCCGTACCGCCGTACTGAGCGCGGATATTGCCCTGACGGTCGATGAAGACCATCTGCGGAAAATAGAAGGGGCTCATCACGGATATCTGCAAAAACGAATACGCGTCGTCGCGCTTGCCCTGACCAACTGGGAAGTCGACACTGAAGTTCCGAATGAAATCAGGAATGTTTGCGTCCGGGTTGATCGCCATCCCGAGCACCTCGAAATCGCGGGTGCCAACGCTCTTCCGTATGCGCGACAAGGTACGCGCGCTCGAC
Organism: Bryobacteraceae bacterium; assembly: GCA_035633775.1. Taxonomy (GTDB): domain Bacteria; phylum Acidobacteriota; class Terriglobia; order Bryobacterales; family Bryobacteraceae; genus JAWXCM01. The sequence continues at coordinate 788 of DASQEG010000875.1, read as the reverse complement.
TGGCAGTGCGGACACGTTGTCGACAGGATCTCGACCACAACGACCTTTCCCTTGTAGTCCGCCAGGTTGATGTTCTGGCCCGCAGGCGTTGTGAACGACAACGGCCCCGCCGGCCTCGGAATCTGGGCTGCAGTCGCCAGGCTTGCCGCCACCAGACCAAGGGCTAAGAGACTTCTCATCCTGTCCTCTGTACTCCTCAGTTTACCTGACGTGGAATGTCGTGCGAGGTTGCGACTCCCTCGACGGAGGTGACTCGCTTCCCCTCCAGCAGGATTCGAAAGTACCCGTGATCGAACTTCCCCGCAATTTCATGGGGCTTTTCAGTTGTCGCCTCAAATACGCGTTTCGATCTGGCGCGCAACGCCACTTTCCATGCCTCGAACATTCGTCCGGCCGCCTCCTCATCCGACCACTCCGACCGGTACAGCAGCGCGACCTGACCCTTAGTCGACTTGCTTTCCATTAGAGCGAAGGTGCCGCCGCGCCACGACGGAGCAAGCTGGGCAGCATCGGATGCAGAGAGGTACTGCTCCAGCAACACAGCGTGGTCGAACTCGCCGACGGTGCCCTGAGCCAGCTCCTTCCAGGCGCGCTTTTCAGAAAGGGTCGGAACAGGCACATGCACCGGCCGCACCCCTTTGAGGTAAAGCTCTGGATGGAGTATCTGCTGGGTCGATACCGGCGCCTGACGAAAGACGCGCGTGAAGCCTTCATTACCCAGCTTCTGGATCACCGCATGCTGAAAGTGCAGGCCACGGTTGTAGGGAAACAGCAGGGATGCGCGCAGG
>DASQEG010000874.1:0-4608 GCA_035633775.1 Bryobacteraceae bacterium | reverse complement strand
CCACAAACCGATGCACGACCGCGCGAGCTTCCTCGGGGTCATTTACAAGGAGTGAATTGCCGGGATACGCGGCGGGTGCCATATCGAGGTGTGGCCCCGTCAGGAACAGCCGCGGAATCGGTACGCCTAGCTTTTTCACAGGATCGTAAGTTTGATTCCATGCGCCGGGATCGCGCACGCTTGTCACTCCGTTGTTCAGAAACATACTCGGCAGTTGCAGACTGCCAAGGTGGAAGTGTGCGTCGATGAGGCCCGGGAGCAGTGTCAGACCGCGGGCGTCAACCGTTTCGCCCGCCGGCAGGCGAACACTCGCGCGAGATCCGGCGGCAACGATTCGATCACCTTCGATGACAACTACGGAGTCTTCGATGGGCGGGCCACCACGGCCGTCAATGAGCCGTGCACCGGAGATGATGATCGTGGCGAGGGCAAAAAGCATTCATTTGATTCTGCCCCAACCCATTCCTCGCGCTGGCAATACCGACAGCCCTGGAGGTCCCGGGCAGGCCGGGACCTCTCAAATTCGTGACCTCGGAACGGACATACCCAGCCGCTTACCAGTCGACGACGGAACCATCGTCTGTATCGAACTGTGTCTGATAAGGCCGCGGTTCGCCGACCTGCGCCATTAGTTTGTTCTCGTCGATGGTGATGCCGAGGCCTGGCTCGGTTAACAGGGGCCGGTGCCCGTTCTTTACGGGCGGCAGCGGCTTTGCAAGCAAGTCGGCGTGTTCGTTGTCCCCGCGCTCCTGGATAAGGAAGTTGGGTATAGCTGCAGCAATCTGGAGACTGGCGGCAAGCGAGCAGGGGCCCTGCGGGTTGTGCGGCGCGAGTGGCGCGTAGTAGGCCTCCGCCATGCCTGCGATGACCTTCAACTCAGTGATGCCGCCTGCGTAGCAGACGTCCGGTTGCAGAATCATGGCGGCGCGCTTCTCCAGGATCTCCTTGAATCCCCATTTCGTAAAGATGCGCTCGCCCGTAGCGATCGGGATGTGCGTCTTGCGCGCCAGTTCCGCCATCACGTCTACGTTCAGCGCCTGGACAATCTCCTCGTAGAACCACGGCGAGTATGGTTCAAGCGCGTTCATCAGGACCATCGCTGTCGGAGGCTGGATCGCACCGTGGAACTCGACACCGATGTCGACACCTGAACCCACTTTGGTGCGCAGAGCCTTGAAGCGTTCGACAACTTCATCGACGAACTTCTGGCCCTCGTTGTACTTGAAGGGCGCGCGGTTGGTACCCCGCAGCATCACCTTCATCGCATTCACACCCGTGGCTTCGTTTATCTGCCCGTAAACGCGGACGCGATCGCGCGTTGGACCGCCGAGCAGCCGGTGCACCGGTACGCCGTACATCTTCCCCGTGATGTCCCACAACGCCTGGTCGATTCCGCTGGAGATAGCCGTCTTGATGGGGCCTCCGCGATAGAACGCACCGCGATGAATGGCCTGCCAGTGATGGACTACTCGCGAGGGATCCTGGCCGATCAGGTAGTTGCCAACTTCGAGGGCGCCTGCAGCGCATGCCTTGGCGTCGTCTTTCAGCATCTCGCCCCAGCCGACAAGGCCAGCATCGGTCGAGATTTTGACGAACACCCAGGAGTTCTTCAGGACGAAGGTCTCGATTTTCGAGACTTTGATCTTTTCATTGGGACCGATTGGAGCAGCCGCGGTTCGCCTCGGGGCAAGCACGCCATCCAGTCCAAACAGAGCGGCCGGACCAAGAACGCGGCCAAGCCAGGAGCGACGATTCATATCAGAAGCCATGAGTTCGTAGCAGCTAGTTTATCCGCACGGCAGGTCTAGCGGAAGCTGAGTGGCCGGCAGGTCATTGTCTGCGCTCCGGCGATTGCTCCGGAACGGCACACATCGCCGGAGCTGAGCGGAGGAGCAACAGCAGCAATGTACAGGTTGACAGTTCGAGATCGATAGAACAGCAAGAATGCCCTTGCGGCCCTGTGTTTGTCAGCCACCTAAACGCCCTTGTGGACGACCCACGTGGTCATACAACGCTGGTTCTGAACGACCGTTGATTTCAGCGGATCAGCGAGTCGTCCGCCGAGCTCTGCGGTAAGTTCAGTCAGGAGTAACTCGTCGACAAGATAACGTTCAGAACCGTCAGGCAGCAGAAATCGACGCCCTGAGATGCGCCTGATCTGGTTTTCCAGACCTATCGATGAAGCCAGGCGGCAAAACAACAGACCACCCGCTTTCAGAACCCGCCAGGTGCCATGAAGCATCGCCTGAAAGTGATCGTCATCACGCGCAAAATGGAGCACCGCACTGCTGATGACGACGTCAGCAAATGCATCTGGAAACGACATCGCCTCGACAGGCTCCGCAACAAAATGTGTCCCGGGCAGAGACGGCGCCAGAGACGCCGCGAGTCGCCGTGTGACGTCGATTGCTGTCGGGTCGCTGTCGGCGCCAAAGACGTCGTACCCCGACTGAAGCAGGTAAACCAGGTTGCGGCCGCCGCCACAGCCCGCGTCCAGCACTTTCATTCCTGCCGTGATACGGCCTCGTAGAATCTGATCGAACAGGTAGATATCGATGTTGCCGAACTGCTCGATAAGGCTGTGCATACTCATCGGGACTGCATGGCTCGACCGATAGCGGCCGCTAACGCTTCTTCAGCTCTGCGCCCGGCAGACTGAAATAAAAGGCCGAGCCCCGGCTCGGCCCCTCGGATTGCACCCAGATACGTCCGCCGTAGCGCTCGACGATCTTCTGACATATAGCCAGGCCGATACCGGTCCCAGGGTACTTGGTGTTGTTGTGGAGCCGCTTGAAAATGCCAAAGATCTGCCCTGCGTATTGAGGGTCGATACCGATTCCGTTATCGCGGACACAAAGGGTCCACATGCCTTGTTCTAATCCTGCAGCAGACACCCGTATCACCGGCGGCTCATCGCTCCGGTATTTCAGAGAATTACCGATAATATTTTGAAAAAGCTGCAGCAAATGAACGTCCTTCACCAGAAGCACTGGCAGGGTGTCGCTCTCCACGACGGCCCCAGCCTCGTCGATAACTCCCTGGAGATTTTCCTGCGCCCGCTGTAAAGCGTCAGAACTCGCAGTCGGAGCTACGGCTTCAGTCGTGACTGTGACCACCTGTGTATACGCGAGCAAGTCCCGAATCAGCATCTCCATCCGCTTCGCACCCTGTACGGCGTACCCGAGAGAGTCGTGAGCCTGTTGGTCGAGGCGGTCTGCGTAGCGACGCTGCAGCATCTGGCAGTAGAGACTCACCATGCGCAACGGTTCCTGCAAGTCATGACTTGCTGAGAACGCGAACTGTTCAAGGTCCTGGTTCGCCCGGCGCAACTCTGTATTGGAGCGGGAAAGAGCGTCCTGAGCCTTTTGGGATTCAGTAAAAAGACGTGCATTATCGAGGGCAATCGCAGACTGGGCTGCAATGCCGGCTGCAATCTGCTCGTGCTGCTCGGTAAACTGGCCCGGTTGCGCGTGACCAAAGAACAGCCCTCCGAGCACCTCACCAGAGCGCGACATTACCGGCAGCGCCAGGTAGCTGCGGACGGGCAGGTGTCCTTCAGGCATACCATGGTAAGGAGGATTCTGGCCGTAGCGAGGGTCCGCCGTGATGTCATCCGAGCGCAGCACGCCCTCGCCCATGAAAGTCGGAGCGAACACCTTCGTGTTTCGTGGCATCGGAAACTTCGAGAACTCTTCCCGCGGCACGCCGGACAGCGTATAAAGCGTGTAGCTCTCGCCGTGCTCGTCCAGCACGCTATGAAAGAGCGCCCCGAACTGGGCTCCGGTGAGTTGCGTGGCAATATCGGTAACCTTCTGCGCGAGACTGTGTGTGTTGAGTTCCGCAGCGAGGAGCGGCCCGACGCGGTTCAAAAGCTCAGCAGTCTGTCGTGCCTCCTGCTGAGAAGAGATGTCCGGATTTGTGCCGAACCACTTAGCGATGCGGCCCTGAGCGTCCTTAACGGGTTCCACACGAGTGAGAAACGGCCGAAACTTGCCGTCGGCGCCCTTGAGAGGAAATACCATTTCGAACGAGGTGCCTTCGGCGAGAGATGCGCTCCACCTCTCAACGACCTCCGGGAGCACTGCAGGGTCATGCACTGACTGCCAGCCCCAGCCTGTCATCTCTTCTGCCGTTCGGCCGGTGTACTCGTACCACCGGCCGTTATACCAGTCGATGTGCCCGTCGGGCTCTGCCATCCAGGCGAGGTTGGGAATCGTGTTTGCAAGCGTGCGGAACTGCTCCTCGCTTTCGCGCAGCGAGCGCGTAACACGTGTACGCTCGATCGATTCCCAGCAGCGGCTCGCAACCTGCTGTACGAGCTCTACTTCTTCCGGCTGCCACTCGCGCGGTGTAGCCTGATGCACCGCCATGGCAGCTACAAATCTGCTGGCTTTGAGGATGGGAACGCAAATGATCGAGCGGATAAGCGTCACCCGATACGAATCGCGGGCTGCCTCAGTCCGCGGGTCCTCCTCCGCGTCCTGAACGACGAACGGAGCACCCGCTCGCATGAGTTGCCGGCATTCGGCTCCAAACTGAGTAAAGGTGTACCGGCCAACAATGCTGCGCACGCCCCGGTTGTAGTCGCCCGTCAGGTTGAACGTGTCC
>DASQEG010000873.1:0-2698 GCA_035633775.1 Bryobacteraceae bacterium | reverse complement strand
TTTGCGCATGCAGCAGGTGATGGCGAGCCTCATCAGCAGGGCCGACACGCGCCAGCCACACGCGCGGCCGGACCAGCTCCGGCGCCCGATGAACGGCGTCAGCCCAAAGCCCGGCGGGATCGTTCCACAGCAACGTGCGCTGCAGAGAAGCGAAGGTCAGCACTGCGAGGACTATTACAGAGGCGGGAATCCGCTGGAGGTACTGTGCTGCAGCGGCGGCGAAAAATACGCCAGGCAGGTACATCCGCCGATCGGCAGCCAGGTCATCTGCGGGAAAGATGCTCGACGAAGGCAGCAGCACAATGAGGCCGAACAGAAGCCATCTGTTCCGCAAGGCGGCCGCTGCGGCGACGACCAGCCACATCCCCACGTCCAACGAAACAGACGGGTCGATGCTGAAGCCATACGGAAAGACATACAGGCGCAAATAGCGAGCAATCGCGGAGCCTTGGGCCGAGAGGTACTCAAGTGTCGTGTATGCCGACTGCGCGCCGGCCTGGGACCCCGGCGTTGTGCTGGCGATGTAGGCTACAGCAGCGCCAGCTGTCAGCGAACACGCGAGCATCAGCGCTACCGGTCTGCGGTCGCGGCGGAGCAGGGAGAGGACGATCGGCAAGGCAGCGCATTCGGTTTTGGAAAGCAGGGCAAGTACGAAGAACGCGGTTGCGAGCCACGGCTTCTGCTTTAGCCATGCGTCGAGGCACAACAGGCAGAAGAGCGTCATCAGCAGCGTTGCCCGGGCCCAGATATAGTTGACCGACTCGCCCATTGCCGGGTGCACAGCAAACAGCCCTGTCGCGATCAGCGCGGCCCGTTCGGGCAGCAGCAATGGGAAGACCCGGAACGCGACCGCTACCGAAAGCAAATGGAGGACGATGTTGATTCCGTGATGCAAACCCGCATTGTGGGGGAGGAGGAACGTGAGGCCGGTGAGCGGGCGGGTTGCATGACTTATCGTGCTGAGGGCGAAGTCGTCAAGGACGAAGGTGCCCAGCACGCCGGGCCCGAATGCGGCTGAAGCGAGGCCGAGCAGGAGCCACAAGCTCCGCCTCGATGTTACGCTGATTCCGTTCACATGCCTCCGACGCCGCCCAAACAGGTGCCAAAGCCGAAGACCGCTGCGCAACGGCGTGAGCGGGTGCAGAAGCTCCTCGAAGGGCTCGACAAACTGTATCCGAACGTTACGTGCGCCCTCAACCACCGTAACTCGTGGGAGTTGCTTGCAGCGACGATTCTTTCGGCCCAGTGCACCGACAAGCGTGTTAATGAAGTCACGCCCGCCCTGTTCGAGAAGTATCCGACCGTCACGGACATGGCACACGCGAATCAGCAGGAGCTCGCGAATGACATACGGCCGACGGGCTTCTTCAACAACAAATCGAAATCCCTGATCGGAGCGGCCAGGACGCTGCTCGAGAGATATGGCGGCGAGGTCCCGCGCACTATGGAGGAGCTGTTAAACGTGCCGGGAGCGGCTCGCAAGACGGCCAATGTGGTGCTGGGTACGTCGTTCGGAGTTGCGTCCGGTGTGGTCGTGGATACGCACGTGTTTCGGTTGTCGCAACGGCTGGATCTGTCGAAGTCGACAACGCCGGAGAAGGTCGAGCAGGATTTGATGAAGCAGATTCCTCAGGATCGGTGGATTCTGTTCTCGCACCAGCTGATCCACCATGGTCGTCAGCTTTGCGTAGCTCGCAAGCCGAGGTGTGCCGAGTGCTTGCTTGACCCGATCTGCTACGCGAAGGACAAGACGATCTGATGCGACTCTACCTTGGCATCGACGGAGGCCAGTCGGGCACGGTGGCAATGATAGCCCATGAGTCCGGGCGCGTGGTGGGCATGGGGCGTGGCGGCCCCTGTAACCACGTAGGGGCGGCGGAGGGTCGGGCAAGGTTCCTGTCAGCGATTGAAACCTCTATGACCGAGGCGTGTGCTGCGGCCGCGCTGCAGCGGAGCAGTGTCGTATTCGAGTCGGTGTGCGCCGGGTTCAGCGGCGGACCAGCGGACAAGGAGAGCTACCTGCGCGAGTTGATCCCTTCGCGTGCGACTCACGTCACCACAGATGCTCTCATCGCCCTGTCGGGGGCAACCGCCGGCGGCCCGGGCATCATCACGATAGCGGGCACCGGATCGATCGCCTGGGGCCGCAACGCTGAGAAGCGTGTTGCGCGGGCGGGAGGATGGGGTTACATCTTCGGCGATGAAGGCGGCGGATTCGACCTGACTCGGCAGGCCTTGCGTGCAGTATTGCGGCATGAGGAAGGTTGGGGGCCTGCTACGATCCTCCGCGAGCTGCTGCTGGAAGCCTCCGGCGCAGCCGACGCCAACGAGCTGATGCATCGGTTTTACACTCCCGAGTTCCCGCGTGCTCGTGTGGCCAGCTTTGCGCGGCTTGTGGACAAAGCAGCGACCCACGGCGATCCCGTGGCCGGCAACCTGATCCTGAACGCAGCGCAGCAGCTGGCGACGGCAGCTTCAGCCGTGCGGAGCCAGCTGTTCGGCCGGGGTGAGACGGCAGAGGTAGCGCATATCGGCGGTGTTTTTGGCAGCCGCATGCTGCTGGAACGCTTCCGCATGCTGGTTGAGCTCGAAGACGGCAACGCGGTGATCGCGCCCCGCTACGGGCCCGCCGCAGGAGCTCTCATCGAAGCGATGGCGGCAGCGGGCAGTCACGCTGAACTCACCGAAGTTCCGCAGG
>DASQEG010000872.1:0-7459 GCA_035633775.1 Bryobacteraceae bacterium | reverse complement strand
CATCCGGCGCGCAGTTGGCCGCGTTGCTGTGCATCGACGGTCGTGACCTGAAGACGGAAGGTGTGTCGTTGGATGTCATAAAGGGCTGCGTTCCCGTGGATGGCGACACCTATGACGTCCCGAAAATCATCATGACGGCGGAGCACAGGCAAGCACTCTACGGGGGAAAGATGTTCACCTTTGGCCATCGTCAGAAATTCGGCAATGACCCGGACAAGCACGTTGAACTTTCGGCCGTGACGCATGTCGCAAGGAATAAAGGAATACCGCCCTTCCTGATCCTGTATTTTTCCGGTAATCCGGACACCCGAGCGCAAGCCCACCGCCTTGAGAGCGTGCTGAAGGCGGCCGAAATTCCGGCCAGGTCGTACGGCAAGGGTGACAGCAACCACGGCCGCTTGAATGACGATCTCGGCAACCCGGAGGATCCAGCGACACGAGAAGTGTACAAATTTCTGGATCCGTTGATGGGACAGTCCGGGAGCGCTGACAGAAAGCGCTGACCGAAGCGCACTCAGGCACGCCATGATGAGATGGCCAACAACAAGCAACGGCTCCTGCAACCTGGAGACGAATGGAAACACCTTCGTCCCTCACCGAAGTCTACTGTTCATGCTGACAAAGAACGATTTTCTGCCCACCGACTGGAAAACTCTCCAGGAGGTGCCGCATTTAGTTGGACTCGCTACCCTTGTCGCTGGCTCAAGTGGTCTCGGGACTGTAATGGAATCTATGGCGATGGCTCAGGGAATCATGGAAGGGCAGTCGAGTGACATGCCGCTGGTACGCGATCTTACAAATCGCGCCACAATGCAGGAGGCCCAACGTTCAGTGCGCGACACGTTGGGTGGACTGGATGCAAAGACCTCCAAAGATCGGTTGAAAAGTCTGGCGCTCGAACGCGTTGCGGCCGTGATGTTGATTCTCGACGAAAAGGGGAGTCCTGAGGAGGCATCTGCAGTCGGTCAATGGCTTTACGGCATTGCTGAAAAAGTAGCCAACGCTGCGAAGGAGGGCGGCTTCCTCGGTTTCGGCGGAACACAGGTCAGCGAAGACGAGCGGGTATTCTTGAGTGAACTCAGAACCGCGCTTCGACTCTAGTCGGTACGGCCCGTCGTGACCCGTATGGTTTAGAGCAAGCAGCCGCCAACGCGCGCACTTTACTGAATTCGATCGCGTCCCATTCACCACGATTGCGGTGGCGGCGCCCAGGTCCATGGGATCCCGGCGCCGTGTCCGCCCGTCACTAGTACGCCCGTCGAGAGGCGTGTGAGACAAAAGGGCGTTGCCGCCAATGATGGGCAGTTCCCCTGCTCGTTTCTCGTCCATGACCATGCGACGTGCGCCGGAACAAAAAGGATCGGCGCAGGTCGCATGCCAGTTCGTCCGGAAGCCGGCGAGCTGAGCGTCCACACGCCCGCTGATGGGTTGGTGCCCTTCGGAAGTTTCTCACCGCGCCGTTGGCGTCAGTGCAACGGAATGTCGCGGGTGTCGCGAGTGGAAGTTTTGGGGTCGCTGTCCCCATGCTCATGGGGGAAGATACTGATCGGGCGGCTGATCTCTTCTGTCGTTCTGATGAATCGTTTCCGCTCGGCGACGAGCAGTGCAATCGGGGGAGCAATCGCTACGCATATGCGAACCCACCAACGCCACCCTGTCACTCGCGACGCAAGTAAACCGATCAGCAAGCCAGCAACACCGCCTGCAATTGCGACCAGCAGTCGTCTTCTCATCGTCGTTGCACAGCGTCTCCTGGCGAAGTCTAACACGTGTTGGCTGCACTCTGGCTGACCGTCGCTGGCTCCGTGCGGCGGCCCCCTGGGGCGTTCGCGGTCGCGGTACGCTCGCAGCGATAGTGAGCGGCGCCGCCATCTTCATGGTCATGAACGCACTGTGGGGACGTCCGTCGGCAAGCGGCAGGTATTACGCCGTGCATCTCTGCCGCTGGGCGGGTGGCCTGGCTGCCGGGCCTGCCGGCCCTCACGTTGGGCCAATCGCCTGGCGCGCGACGTCGGACGTGACGTGATTCCCGCGTAGTCAAGCACTGATGCGGCGATGAGAAGCGACACGGCATGACGGAATCTCCGTGAAAAGCTGGTTTCCGAGAACTTCGCTGTATCCTTCCATATAAGGTGCTGGTGCACCGTGGAGGACGCGTGGCACACACACAGGCGCTAATAGCTCAGGCCTACTCCGCCTTCAATCGGCGGGATGTTGATGGCGCACTGGCCGTGATGAGTGAGAACGTTGATTGGCCCAGGGCTTCGGAGGGCGGTCGAGTGATCGGGAAAGAAGAGATTCGTGCTTACTGGACGCGTCAGTGGGCCGAGTTCAATCCTCACGTGGAACCGATCGAAGTCATCGATCATGACGCGGGTAGAACTGAGGTGAAGGTTCACCAACTCGTCAGGAACCTGAACGGCGACATCCTTTCCGATCAAGTAGTACTGCATGTCTTCACCATCGCAAACGGCCTCATTCAGCGCATGGACATTGAACAGAGCAAACCTGCTTTTGGGCGATAGATCGCTTTGCAGTGTGCTGCGAAGCCGTTAACTTCGGCCCGCTAAAAATCGAGCATGCCATCCGGAGTATCGGCCGACGTACCCTTCGAGCACGTCGTTAGAGGCATTCACCTACGCTCTTGCAGGTGTTCCAAGCTGTGTTGTTCAGTTCCCCCGAATTGTGTAGACATCCGACTCCAAGATAAAATAGGATGTCTACAGAACGTGGCAACCAATAACAACTGCCGTGTTGAGCTCTTGCAGGGAACTCTGGATCTGCTTATTTTGAGAACCCTGCTCTTTGGGCCGGCTCACGGCCATGCAATCGCTCAGCACATTCAGCAAACGTCGCAGGACGTTTTACAAGTCGAAACGGGCTCATTGTATCCGGCCCTGCACAGGCTCGAAGCACAGGGCTGGGTGACCGCCCAGTGGGGAACCTCAGACAAAGGCAAGCGTGCAAAGTACTACCGACTTACCGTCACAGGTCGCAAGCGGCTCGTCGCAGAGCAGTCGAAATGGGATCAACTCGCCGAGGCAATCGGGCGAGTGCTGCGGCCGGCGGAGTAACCACACTTGGTACCCAGTACACTACGCCGGCTCCTCTTCTCCATGCGAGCTGCCTTTCAGCGTGATCGGCGGGATGACGAGCTTGACGAGGAACTGCGCTTTCATCTCGAAGCTGAAGCAGAGGAAAGGATGCAATCGGGGCTAACGCCTGAGGAGGCGCGTGCCGCGGCCCGGCGCTCGCTCGGCAACGTCGCGCTTGTGAGGGAGAACACCCGCATGCTCTGGAGTTGGATGTGGCTGGACAATCTGGCCAGAGACTGGCGGTACGCCGTCGGGCAGCTACTAAACAACAGAGTGACGTCAGCAGCGGCAATCCTCTCACTGGCGCTGGCACTTGGCTCATGTACCGCTGCCTTTCGCCTCATTGATGCCTTACTCCTGCGCCCCCTGCCCGTGAAGGACGCGGAACGACTCTATGTCATTTCTCGCGAGACGGTCGGGCACGACGGAAAACCCTTTATTTTCGACGGGTGTGAGCATCCTCTTTTCCGTCGGATGCGAACTGAAGTGAACGGTACCGCGGAAGTGATTGGGATGTCCTACACGGAACGGACCGATGTAACCTACCGGTCAGACTCCGACATGGAGAAGGCAAATGTCCAGTATGTCTCGGGATCGATGTTTTCGTTGTTCGGCCTCAATCCCGTTCTGGGTCGCCTTCTGACAGAGCAGGACGACCTCACGCCCGGACGTCATCCGCAGGCGGTCCTCTCACATGATTACTGGAGCCGGCGCTTCGGAAACGATCCGCAAATCCTCGGTCGCACGTTCCGCCTGGGCAAGACGCTCTTCGAGGTGATCGGGGTAGCGGAGGAGAAGTTCACGGGCACCGAGCCCGGGACGATTGTGGATCTTTTCGTTCCGAACGTAATGCATCCGCACGTCGAACGCCCCGGTTCCACCTGGCTGCGAGCTTTTGTACGTCTGCGCGCTGGTGCTGACCCTGCCCCTGTGCGTGAACGCCTGCAGTCTGTTATGGCCAGGTACCAGAAAGAACGGGCGGCCGGCTTTCTGAACTTCTCACCGCACGCACTCGAGCGGTTCATGAATCAGAAACTTGCATTGAAGTCCGCCACTTCGGGGGCGTCAGTAATGCAGGATCGCTTTCGCGTGGGCCTCGTGGCCATCGCGGCCGTGGCAGGTTTTGTGTTATTGATCGCGACTGCGAACGTGGCAATCCTTATGACCACACGTGCCTCGGCACGCAGCCGCGAGATGGCATTGCGCATTTGCATAGGGGCAGGACGCCGCAGGCTTGTACAAATGGTCCTTGTTGAAAGTCTGCTGCTGGCGCTCATGGCGACGACTCTCGGCAGCGTTCTCGCATGGTGGGCAGCGCCGTTCATTGTCAGCCTGGTCAACTCAGCGTCCAATCCTGTGCGTCTGGAATTCCCGGCTGACTGGCGCCTGGTGAGCTGTGGATTATGCCTCACGCTGTGCGTGACTGTACTGTTCGGCCTCACGCCGGCATGGCGTGCGAGTGCGGTCAAGCCCGCGCGTGCTCTCAAAGGCGGAGAGGACCCACACGCACGAGCACGACTGATGCACGGACTCATCTTTGCCCAGGCGGCGTTCTGTTTTGTTGTGTTGTTCACGGGAGGGCTGTTCGTAACTACTCTGAACCGGCTGGCCCACCAACCGCTCGGTTTCTCGCCTGAACGAGTTCTCGCCTTGTACACGGTGGCAGCGCAACCGCGTTCTGCGGCGGTTTGGGAGCAGGTCGCCGCGCACCTGCGCACTGTTGCCGGCGTCCAGTCGGTAGCCGTGTCGGACCGCGCCTTGCTCGACGGAAGCGGCTGGAATAACTTCATTTCCGTCAATGGCGGTCCTCCGGGCGAGACCCCAACCTTTCTCAGAGCAGTCTCGCCGGGCTGGCTTGGCGTTATGGGTGTTCCACTGCTTGAAGGGCGCGATCTCCGTCCAATGGATCAATACCCTGGTGCTGCCGTTGTAAACCTGACCTTCGCCAGAATCTACTTCAGCAACCAGAATCCGGTGGGACGATCATTCGTTATCCCGAGCCTGAACGGCAAGCCAAGCCGCTTTGAGATTGTAGGGCTCGTTGGAGACGCCCGTTACCGCACTTTGCGGGAGCCCATTCTGCCGGTTGCGTACGTTCCGATCTTGGAGGTCGATCAGGCAGGCCATTCCCAACCTCGTGACCAGGCGACTCTGATCGTTCGCACCTCGACCGAGGACCCCTCAAAACTTGCGCAAGTGCTTCGAGGCGAGGTAACGAAGGCGCAATCGGGTTTCCGGGTCAGCAACGTTCGTCCTCAGACTGAGCTCATTCAGATGCAAACCGTCCGCGAACGGCTGCTGGCGAAGCTCGCTGTGTTCTTTGGTGTTGTGGCGCTCTGTATGTCTGCGGTCGGACTCTACGCGGTCCTCGACTTTTCCGTCCTGCGGCGCCGGCGTGAAATCGGAATCATGGTGGCTATCGGTGCACCGATGCGCGACATTCTGGGGCAGATTGTGATCGGCGCATTCCTGGTCACGGTTGCCGGCGCCGTCGTTGGCATGCTGCTCGGGATATCATGCGAGCCTTACATCCGAGCACTTCTGTACGAAGTGAAGGCAACTGACAGTCGCATGCTTGTGATCCCGTCGATCATCCTACTTGGGGTCGCCGCGCTCGCCACCATAGGACCTGTCGTTCGCGCCGCGCGTATCGACCCCGTGCGAACGCTCCGGACCGAATGAGCAGCGAGGGGCACCACGGGTGCCGGTACGTCGATGCCACTCGCAAGGCGGCGCTACCGGTACTTCGCGACGACGCCATTGACGCCGTTATCGAGCATGTGGTGAAGCCGTGGCACAAGCTGACTATCGTCTTCACCGCTCGCGTGGACCAAAACACACCTGAGCTGGGTAACGAGCAGAACCTCGACCGGCTCGCCTCGTTGCTCGCGAAGCAAAGCTTCTAAACGGCCATTGCAACTCGCGGCCGAGCGAACTAGAATCGAGGCGAGACTTGGACTTGCACATGAACCCGGTGGAATCTGCCTCAGCATTGATTGACGCGAAGATCGACGAACTTGGGGACTGGCGCGGGAAGATGCTCGCCAGGGTGCGCAAGATCATACATGAGGCAGATCCTGACGTCATCGAAGAATGGAAGTGGATGGGCACCCCAGTGTGGTCCCACGGCGGCATCGTCTGCACGGGAGAGACCTACAAGAACGTCGTCAAGATGACCTTCGCCAAGGGGGCTGCCTTGAAGGACCCTGCGGGTCTATTCAACTCCAGCCTGGACGGGAACGTCAGGCGCGCTATCGACATCCACGAAGGTGACAAACTTAACGAGGCGGCCTTGAAGGATCTCATCCGGGCTGCAGTGGCGTTGAATGTCGAAGGCAAGAGCAAGCCGAAATCCCGCGCGACAAGCACGAAGCGCACTTCCGGCCCGCCCGCCCGGAAACCCGGCTCTGGGACTAACCGCCATAACGCGGAGTGACCCACGGGTCGCGTCCAGGTTACCCCGTAGCCAGCCCCCGACGATCCCCGGCCGTTGTTCATCGCCCTCCTGAACGCGGGTATATGGTCTTTCGAGACGCACAGCCTCCGTTGCGCTCCTGAAGCACTCGCTACCTCGCGTCCCGTTGACATAGAGTACTTTGCAATGTAAAGTATGAAGGCTCGATCCGCAGTGTCGTCGAGGAAGGTTCAGCTGACCGGAGGAAGCATGTCAAAGAATCGGACACCAGCCTGGGTGGTGCTGACCCTGGTAGCCGTTGGGCTGCTGCTGGTGGCGGTTCCGGGACTCTGGATGTACACGAGGGCGACTACAAAGCCCCTGCACCCGAATCCGCAGAGCGTGCCGCGAGTGACGCATTTTCCCCCGTCGCAGCAGTGGGCTGATGCCGTGCAGCAGGCCCGACAGGTCGTTCGTAGCAGTCTCACCGAGCAGAACCTGCCGGGACTCTCAGTGGCGGTAGGCGTCCGTGGCGATATCGTCTGGGCGGAAGGGTTCGGGTTTGCGGACCTCGAGAACCGGATAGAGATGACACCAGCTCACCGGCTGAGGATCGGCACTGCTTCGAAGGTGCTCACTTCGGCCGCAGCCGGCCTGTTGCTCGAAACAGGCCGGCTCAAGCTCGACGACACGATTCAGACGTACGTGCCCGAGTTCCCGCAGAAGCAGTGGCCGGTGACAGTACGGCATTTGATGGCACATCTGGGTGGCGTCAGGACTGATAGTGGTGACGAGGGGCCGCTCTTTTCCGAGCATTGCGCCCGGCCGGTTGAAGCGCTGCCGCATTTTGCGGATAGTTCGCTGATGTTCGAGCCTGGCAGCCAGTACCGCTATTCAAGCTACGGTTGGATCCTGGTGAGCGCGGCGATCGAAGCCGCCGCGAACAAGCCGTTTCTGACGTTCATGCGCG
>DASQEG010000871.1:0-2214 GCA_035633775.1 Bryobacteraceae bacterium | reverse complement strand
CTCGAGCGAGGTAGTCGAAGGCCGGTTCGCTGTGATCCGGCTCGGAATGGACCGGACGCCTGCAGCGGTCGGCGGCCCCTCCATGCAGGAACTTTTCGGTATTGGCGGGCTGCCCACGGGTGATCGCGTGCGCGGCGGCGTAACACCTCAGGACATCAATGGGTTTCCGCGCTATGGCCGTCAGTCCACGAACCCTCAATCGCAGTTCCCCACCACGGTGAATGGCCGTCTTAACTACTCGAGAATCGTCGGTGGTCACAATCTGAAGGCCGGGTATGAGTGGCTGGGCCTGTACATCCTTGTCGACGACACGAACCCGCTCTACGGCATCGATGCATTCGGCGGCGCGTTCTCCCGCCCCACCGCCGGAACTCCCACCGGGGTCAACAACTCCTGGTACAATCTGGCCGACTTCTACTTCGGCGCACGAAGCCAATATCAGCTCGCGACGCAGGTTCAGGCCCGCGTTCGGCAGTTCGGCAACTTCTTCTACGTCCAGGATGACTGGAAGGTCAACGATCGCCTCACGCTGAACCTCGGTCTGCGTTATGACGTGATGACGCCTGTACGCGATGCGGACAACCGCCTGGCCAACTTTAACCCTGCTACGAACGCACTGGTGCAGGCTACTGATGAGGATCAGTCACTGCAGCGCCAGCCCTGGAACAACTTCTCTCCCCGGCTCGGCGCAGCTTACAAGCTGACATCGAACACCGTTCTGCGTGGAGGTTACGCGCTGGGCTGGAACTTCTGGAATCGCATGGCATCGGCTGAACTACTGAACACCAATGCTCCATTCGTGAACAGGTTCTCTACAGTGAACGCCCCGGGCAATCTCAGTAACCTCTGCACCGGAGAAAACTTCCAGAACTGCTTCCGGCCGCGTGAGGCGGGATATCCGAGCAACCTGCCGTCCAATGTGATTCTCTACGTCGATCCGGATACGCCCTGGGGATACATCCAGAACTGGCATGTGACGGTGCAGCGGACCCTCTACCGCGACACCGTCCTCGATGTCGCGTATGTCGGCAACAAGGGTTCCCGGCTGCCCGTGCTCGGAGACTTCAACCAGGCACGTCCGATCACACAGGCGGAACTGACGGCGGGCCAGACCACGCTCGGCACGCTGCTGGCTCGCCGGCCTTACCAAGGCTGGAACAACATCACGGCTGTCCTGCCCAGCGGCTTTTCCAATTACAACGGGCTGCAGGCAAAGATTGAGCACCGCGGCCGCGACCTGACGCTGATTAGCTCGTTTACCTGGTCAAAAGCGATCGACACGGTGGGTCAGGTGCTCGAGACGACCAACGGCGGTTCACCGAATCCTCAGGACATTCGAAATGTCGAAAACGACAAAGGTCCGTCGAGCTTCGATCAGCGCTTTAATTCGACCTCCGCAGTCGTTTACGACCTGCCGTTCGGTAAGGGCCGCCGCTTCGGGAAAGACATTCCATATGTGCTGGACGCGGTGGCCGGCGGATGGCAGATCTCCGGGATCGTCTACCTCCACAGCGGGCAGCCGCTGAATCTCCGGTATCCGGACGCCACGGGCATCCTGTCCGACGGTCAGCCCGACTTCCTCGGTAACGTCGCGCTCCGGCCCAACTACGTAGGCGGCGAGTTGGTGAACAACAGCGGCACAACGGAGAAGTACCTGAGCTACTTCAACCGTTCAGCGCTGGCAATTCCCCCAGTGACTGCGCCGTTTGGCAATCTGGGCCGGAACGTCGTCTATGGCTTTCCGTACTACCAGACCAACATGGTTCTGGCGAAGAATTTCGCGATGCCGTTCCTCGGCGAGGGAGGGCGCCTGCAGTTCCGTGGGGAGTTCTACAACGTGTTTAACAAGACGAACTTCACAGCGCCCAACACTGACCTGAGTAGTGCGAACTTCGGTCGTGTGTCCTCGACTCTGGATCCGCGATTCGTGCAGCTCGCGCTGAAGCTGTACTTCTAATAGACCCCCGTTCGAAGAAGGCCCTGTACCGCTACTGGTGCAGGGCCTTTTTTTTGTTGCGAGTCAGGGTTACGCCTGACCGGAACAGCCTGCTAGTACTTCGGAACGCTCGGATCGACCGTATCGCTCCAGGCGAGAATCCCACCCGTCATGTTGCGAACGCGTCCAAAGCCGGCCTGCTTGAGGAAATCGACGGCCTTGGCGCTGCGCATGCCGCTCTTGCAGTGAGCCACGATCTCGTCGGCCGGGTTCAATTC
>DASQEG010000870.1:0-4214 GCA_035633775.1 Bryobacteraceae bacterium | reverse complement strand
AGTCATCTGGGACAGTAGCCCATACTACGGCGGCCGCAACCCGCAGTCCCGAGATACGAAACCCTGAGTGGCTGCCACTCGTGGGGCCTCCGCGTCCGCCATAGTCTCCGGCTGTGAGCATGCAGCTCACGCAACAACGCTGGATGTGCTGATCACAGTAATAGTTGAGAAGGACGAACTTGGTCCTGACTTAGGGTGGCCCGTGGAGCTGCACGACGCGGATGTGGTTTCCGAATGGATCGCGGAGGCCGATGTCGATGCCGTACGGCTGCTCGACCGGTTCCTGGGTGAACTCGACACCCCTGGCGAGCAGCTCCTCGTAAGTTTTTCTGCAGTCGTTCGCGGTGAAGCCGATCGTAAAGCCAGATGCGCCCTTGGCGACCAGCTCTCGAGTTTGGCGGGCTGTGGTCTCGTCCATGGCTGGTGGGCCGGGCTTCTCGAGCAGGATGTCGCGCCCGCGCTGTCCCGGCACGCGGACCGTCAGCAGCGCATGAACCCGAGATCCTGATCGTTGCTGACTTCGAGGCCGAGTTTGCCGACGTAGAAGTCCAGGGCCTTGTCCTGGTCGGAGACGAAGACGTGGGATATGTATATCGCATTCAGCATGTAGGGAACTCCTTGAAATCGTGAGCCAGTCTAGCGTGGCTGAACTTGGCGCGCTTCTCCAAAACTGCTCGGTCGCGCCCACGACATGATGAAGCACGTCGGAACGGTCGGCATGCGTCCTCGCCGGCGGAATGCCGTCGGCGATTCGCCTACGACGTCGTGAAAGGTCCGGCTGAATGTACCGAGGCTGCTGAACCCCACGTCAAGGCAAATATCTGTTACGCTCCGATCTGTCGCACGCAGGAGAAACATCGCGCGTTCGACGCGTCGGCGCTGCAGATATCGGTGAGGGGTCTCGCCGAATATTGCACGGAACGTGCGGATGAAGTGTGCCTCGGAAACCTCGGCTATGCTCGCGAGCCGGGGAATGCAGAGCGGTTCTGCGAACGTTCGATCCATCGCGTCCCTCGCACGCAGCATCCGGCGATTGCACTCCTCCACCGATCGGATCATAGGCCTACTGTTACACGGCCTGGCTGCCGCCAGATCCACCGTCACTCGTCATCTCACGTTCGGTCTGCAGCTTGCAGTGTTTGACGCAGAACGGCAGCGGGTTATAGAGTATGTCCTAACCGGCTAGCGAAGCTTCAGGAGGCATGATGAAAAACCGCGCGAGGCTGCCGATTCTGGTGGCGCTGTGCACCGCGCTCCTGCCCGGCCAATCGAATTTCGCTTCGATCACCGGCATTCTGACGGATGGTACGGGAGCGGCCGTTCCGAACGGCGAAGTCGTGATCACAAGCCAGGACACGGCCATCGTCACCCGCGTTCGGTCCAACGACAGCGGCATCTACACGGCTGCATCTCTCCTCGCGGGCAACTACGGCATTGACGTTCAGGCGACCGGGTTCAAGACACGCCGCATACCCGCCTTGACGCTGGAAACGAACCAGCGGCTCCGCCTGGACTTTACGCTCGACGTTGGTGATGTCAAAGAATCCGTCGAGGTTCAGGCAACGATCGTACCGCTCCAGCAGGAGAGTGCCGAGATCAGCGACACAATCAGTTCCACAGAGATTCGGAACATGCCGCTGAACGGCCGGAGTCCCTACAGTCTGCTGGCATTATCGGCGGGGATCTCGGGCGGCGGCGACGATCCGAGCAACCTCAGCTACGACGATCGGGTGAGCATCAATGGCAGCCGGGCGAGAGGCAACGCTTTTGTGATCGACGGCGCGGCGACGACGCACATAGGGGGCATCCCGGAGCGCATTGGGTCGATCGAAGCGATTCACGAATTCAAAGTGCTTGGCAGTACGTACTCGGCCGAGTATGGCCGCACGTCCGGAGGCGTTGTCACGTTTCAGGTGAAGAGTGGAACGCAGAACTATCACGGCGTACTTTACGAGTATCATCGGAATCGCGCGCTGAACGCCGCAAACTGGGAGAACAACGCACGGGGCATCCGGCAACCTAACCTGATTCGCAATGAGTTTGGCGGAACATTCGGTGGACCGGTGCCCGGAACGCAGAAGCGCATGTTCTTCTTTGCATCGTATGAGGGTCTGCGCGACCGAATTCCGGTTACGCGCACACGGACGATTCCCGACGCTGCGCTTCGCACCGGAGATTTCAGCCGGATTCCCGTGGTCATCAACGATCCACTTACGGGTCAGCCGTTCCCGAACAACGTCATCCCAGGCAGCCGTCTTGATCCGGCAGCTGCAAAGTTCCTGCAACTTTTCCCCGAGCCGAACAACAGCGGTGTCTTCGTTCCGAGATTTGGGATCAGCACTGAGAACTATGTCCGGCCGACGCCCACGAGCGACTACAAGAATTACGGCATTGCGCGATGGGACTACAACGCAACCGATCACGACAAGTTGTTCGCCACGTTCTCCCACGTCAATGACGGGCCACGCACGCTGGGGAACGACTTCGAGACTGTGCTGAACACGCAGATAGGGCCCCGTTTTCGCAACATTCGCCGCCTCACCGTCGGATACACGCGTGTGATCCGCCCGACAATCACTACCGAGTTTCTTGCGTTCGCGCAAAGAGATCCGCGCAAGATTGAGCCGTTCTTCCCTGAATTCGATGTAACCCGGGAGCTTGGAATCCAGCGGCGAGCCTGGACTACGCTGCCGATCATTTCGATGAGCGGCGGCTTCGGGTCATACGGTAACAGCCAGATTCAGGATTGGCTGCACCAGCCGGCGGGCCTGAGCAGTATAACAACGTCCGTTCGCGGCCGGCACAATCTACGCTTCGGAGCGCAGTTGTACCAGAATCAGTTCAAGTACATTTCCGCCAACAACATCAGCGGCACGTACAACTTCAACGGGGAGATTACAGGCGGCATAGCGGGCCGGGAGAATCCGATCAATTCGTTGGCTGACCTGTTGCTCGGAGCCGTGAAGACTGCGAGTGTTCCCGTCCCGCAGATACCCGTTGCGCGCATGAACTATAACTTCGGAACATTCCTTCAGGACGACTGGAAGGTCAGCAGCAAACTCACTCTGAACCTGGGCTTGCGCTACGAGTTCGAGACATGGCAGATTGCCAAGAACAACGTGTACTCTCGCGTAGACCTCGCAACCGGGCAGCTGCTGGTGGCAGGTCAAAATGCCACGAGGAACCTGAATTTACAGAACGACTGGCTGAACCTCTCGCCGCGTTTCGGCGTCGCGTATTCGATGAACCCCAGGACGGTGCTGCGCTCGGGATTCGCGATCTTCCACAATCAGCGGTGGGTAGACAATGGCGAGCTGGTTAGCTATCCCGGGTGGACCGGCACACAAAACTGGGTTGATCTCGGGCTCGGCCGAGCACAGCCGTTTACATTTACCGAGGGGTTCCCTGTCGAGACGGTTCCGACCGTTACTGAGCCGCTGGCGCTCGCTGCCGCGGCGACAGTGGGCAACCCCCTGCCCGTCGGCGCTGTGACGTACAATCCGACCGACAAACTGCCGTACACACTCCAATGGAATTTTGGCGTGCAGCGGGACATCGGGTTCAACACGGTCGCCGAGCTGTCGTACGTTGCCAGCCGGAGTCTATTTCTCGCACGAACCCTGCCCATCAACCAGCCGCAGATCAATCGCGCGGGCGAAGCAGTGGTCAATCGCGTTCCGGTACAGCAGCTGCGTCCGTATCCGCGTTACGCGGGCTTCAACGCCGTTTTCTATGACGGCACCGCGAGCTATCATTCGTTCCAAGCGAAGGCTACGCGCCGTTTCGGCCAGGGGCTGAGTGCTGATTTCAATTACACGTTCTCGAAGAACATCGACAACGCATCCGGCTTCAACGAGAACTACCAGATCCCCTGGCAGTTCATGGACATAGAAAAGTCACTTTCCAATCTGGACCGTCCTCACGTGTTCTCTCTTGGCTGGGTTTATGAACTCCCATTTGGCAGAGGAAAACCGCTGCTGAGTGGCAACCGGTTCGCGTCTGCGTTGCTGGGCGGATTCGTAGTGAACGGCCTTGTATCGGCTTCCAGTGGCCTGCCGTTCACCATCACACAGGCGACCACAAACCTGATCCTCGCGACGCAGCGGCCAGACGTAATCGATCCGACGCGGCTGGATGGCCGAGTGCCGGAGCCCTTCTTTGTCGGGCCAGCACGGCGGTACCTGATTGCTCCCGGCGATCCCGCTTTTCCCTTC
>DASQEG010000869.1:0-12285 GCA_035633775.1 Bryobacteraceae bacterium | reverse complement strand
CAGGCCGGCTCAAGCTCGACGACACGATTCAGACGTACGTGCCCGAGTTCCCGCAGAAGCAGTGGCCCGTGACACTGCGCCATTTGATGGCACATCTGGGCGGCATCAGGACGGATAGTGGCGACGAGGGGCCGCTCTTTTCCGAGCATTGCGCCCGGCCGGTAGAAGCGCTGCCGCATTTTGCGGACAGTTCGCTGATGTTCGAGCCAGGCACCCAGTACCGCTATTCAAGCTACGGTTGGATCCTGGTGAGCGCGGCAATCGAAACCGCGGCGAACAAGCCGTTCCTGACGTTCATGCGGGAGGAGGTGTTCGAACGGCTGGGGATGCGCGACACTCTGGCCGAGTCCGCTACAGAGCAGATCCCGAATCGGGCCACGTTCTACTTTCCAAGGTTTGCCGCGGATCCACGTTACGGTCTGCACTTGATGCGTGACCTCGATTATTCCTGCTACGCGGGTTCCAGCGTGTTCCTGTCCACACCGTCCGACCTGGTGCGCTTCGGTATGGCGATCAACGACGGCAAGCTGCTGCAGCCGAACACCGTCCAACTACTCCAGACTACTCAGCGGCTGCCTTCGGGCGAGGAGACAGGTTACGGTCTCGGCTGGGATCTCGAGACCGTCACGCTGAGGGGTGAACAGACCCGCGTGGCCGGCCACGACGGAGACGCGCTGGGCGGGATGGTGGGCTCCCTTATGACAGCTCCCAAACATGGGATTGCCGTGGCCGTTATGTCGAATATCTCCTACGCCGACACGTTTGGTCTCGCCGGGAAGATCGCCGAGGCCTTCGCGGGACACCGCAGAAGTCTGCAAGGCAAATGAGCGCGGCCGTCATGGGGCCGTCCAAGAGGTAGCTTTGTGCGGCTCGACGGAGATCATCCTGTCCCCCACTGCAGTCAAGCTTGCAGCTAAATCGCTACAATGCGTTTATGTTCTACCGAACGACGATGGCCGCCTCACTATGCGCGGTTGTTCTATTCGCCGAAACGGTCCTGCTTAAATCCGGCAGGTCGGTCGAGGGTACCTTACTGGGCGGCGATGCACGAAACGTGCGCGTCGCAGTGGGCGAATCTGTGCAGACGTTCAGCGTCGAGGAGATTAGTTCCATTCGGTTCGGCACCGCAGCCATTCCTTCCAGCCCAAAGCCGGCTGCAGCCAAGTCCGGTGCTCGAAGTGGCGAACTGCTGCGGCCGTCCGATCGGCCCTCCGCCGCCGGAACACCCACACGCAGCAGCACAAAGCGCGAGGTGCCGGCCGGGACGGCACTGGTGGTTCGCATGATCGATGATGTGGATTCCGAGAGGGACTCTGTAGGGCAGACCTTCCGCGCGACGATTGACGAGGAGGTCGTGGTGGGTGGGATGACTGCCATCCCGCGCAACGCCGATGCCGAGATCAAGCTGGTCGATGATAAGCAGGCCGGGAGGCTGAGCGGACGTACGGAGCTCACGCTCGACATCGTGAGCGTCACAGTCAATGGCCGGACGCTCGCGGTCAGCACGGGCGAGGTGACGCAGCAGGGCGAATCACGAACGCGCGAGACAGCCACTCGCACGGGCGGTGGGGCAGCGCTGGGAGCAATCATCGGTGCCATTGCAGGCGGCGGGAAAGGTGCGGCGATCGGCGCGGTGACCGGAGCAGCCGCTGGCGGTGCCGTCCAGGTGATGACCAGGGGGCCAAAGGTTCGCATTCCTTCCGAGTCGCGCCTGACGTTTACGCTTGCCAATCCACTGAGCCTATGAAGTTGGCTATCGTCGCGTTCTCAGTCATGTCGATCGCTGCTTCAGGCGCCGTGGAGGGCAATGCTGCCAGCCCGGTTCGAGTCATCAGCTTCGAAAGTCTCCAGTGTGGTGACTGTGCGGTGTACCGCAATATGCTTGACCGTGATCTGCTGCCTAAATATGGCGCGCGGGTAGCCTTTGAGCATCGTGACTTCCCACTGCCCAAGCACGCGTGGTCGCGGCCAGCCGCTATTGCGGCCCGGCACTTCGACAAAGTCCAGCCCTCGCTAGGATTGAACTTCCGGCGATGGGCCCTGACAAACATTGCCTCAATCACGGCTGAGAACTTCGAAGCTCAGCTTCGTGCCTGGGCGGAGAAGAATGGCCAGTCGGCCGATGCGGCAGTGAAAGCATTGTCGAATCCCGAACTCGGCAGAGCCGTCACTGAGGACCTGCAGGACGGCGTAGCTCGCGGAATCAGCCGAACGCCCACTGTCCTCGTAAACGGGCAGCCGTTCATCGAGCGCTTCACGGCCGAGGAGTTGTCGGCTGCTATCGACGCCGCGCTTGCGGAAATCAGGAAATGAGCAAGCCTGTAGCTATCGTCACGGGCGCGAGCCGCGGTATCGGCCGCGCCATCGCGGAGGAACTCACCCGCACTCACGAAGTTGTTGCGACATATCGGGGCCGGCAAGATGCAGCGGAGTCGCTTGCGGAGGCGACCGGAGCGATCCCGTTCCGTTGCGATATCTCTTCGCGTGCTGATCGTGCGGCCGTCGTCGCCTTCACACGCGAGCGCTGGGGCCGCCTCGACCTGCTGGTCAACAATGCAGGCATCGCTCCACCTGAGCGCCGGGACGTTGTCGAGGCGACGGAGGAAAGCTTCGATCTGCTGGTCGACACGAACCTCAAGGGACCGCACTTCCTTACTCAGGCAGCCGCTCGCTGGATGCTCGATCAGGGCGCTGGCAGGATTGTATTCGTGACCTCCATCTCGTCCTACACGGCTTCGGTAAACCGGGCCGAATACTGCATATCTAAGGCGGGATTGAGCATGAGCGTGGCCGTGTGGGCGCAGCGCCTCGCGGCGCACAACATCGGTGTCTTTGAGATCCGTCCCGGCATAGTCCGAACGGATATGATCGCGGCAGTAGAGCAGGTTTACGAAGACAAAATCGCGAACGGGCTTCTACCGCAGCGTCGGATGGGCGAAGGTCGCGACGTCGCAAAAACGGTTCGCGCTGTTGCTGACGGCCTGCTCGACTACTCAACGGGACAGGTGCTGAACGTCGATGGCGGATTCCACATCAGAAGCCTGTAGCCAGTACGACCCATTCAGGGTTGCTGTAGACCGGTGAAACTCCGGGCGGGGCTCCGCTTCGCGTAAAGACAAGGTAATGGATGCCGAGGTCGCGGTAGAACGCCACCGGCCTCGGTTCCTTAATAAGGTGCCAGCGCTTCCACCACTCCACGGCAAATGAGGGCAGGAAGTTCGCCTGGCCTCCTGCTTTCCAGTCGGCATAGATCGCTCGCAATGCTCGAGCGCGAAACACGCCGGGCTGCAAACCGCGCCGAACGTCTGCGAACTGAAAGATCGCATCCTGCGGCGTCGAAGACTTTGCCCACGTGGAAAGTGCATCCAACCCCGACGTGTGCAGGCTGACAACGGGCCGCACGTTTGCGAGCAGCGGCAGTGCTATGCAAGCAGCGACAGCAGGGACGACGGCTGTTCGAGGCATCGAGGCCAGCAGCGCGAGACCGAAGGCAACCGCTGTTTGCTGCAAGCCAAGCAGCGTAATGTCAGGTGTCATCGGAACCGCGAAGACGAAGAACAACAACGCCAGCCGGACGGGCCATCTCCGGTCGAGAAGTCCCGCAGCCGCACTCGCGAACAGTCCGGTAAGTGTGAGCAACAGCAGATAGCGAGCCGGTTGCAGTTGTGCGGCTCCGAGCATTTTGAATTGCTCGAGCAAGAGCCAGGACACCACGGGGCTGATGAGGCCAAGTGCCGGCATCAGAACAAGCACGGCACGCCACGCCCTGGGCAGTTGCGGCCAGAGCCGCCATACCGCAAAAGCCGTCACAGCCGTCATGACGGTGTAGTGACGTATCCACTTCGTCCACCAGAGGCTGACCCAGTTGTAAGACGAGCGCGCCTTCTGGATCACTTCGAGTTCCGGGGAGATGGCCGTCAGCAGCGTCGGCCGCTCGATCCCGGCCGGCTGCAGCCACCAGAAAAAGGTAAGCAGACCCACGCCACTCAGCAGAACGGCGCCGGCGTGCCAGTCGCGCCGCCAGAGCAGGCAGGCCATGAGAAGAACGTACGCCGGCCCTGCCGTAGGCGGGTGAAAAGCAAGAGCTGTTGCACCCGCAACGGCTGCGGCGCGGAAACTACGGTGCGCCGCACATCCCAGCGAGAGCAAAGCGAGTTGCAATGCGAAACCGCGCGGCACAGGCTCGTACTCGACTGTCAGAACGGTTGGCCCATGGACAAGCGCGCCCAGCGAGACAATCGCGGCCAGGGCAAACGCACCAGCACCACCTGTCCCCAGCCGCAGCGCCAGCAGGTACACACCAGCGGCTCCCGCGAGCCTGGACAGAAAGTGAAGAGTCAGCAGAATCGATTCGAAGCCCGCGCCCGTCAGTTTCCGAATACCGATTGCGACTTCATCAAAAATGGTCCACTGCACGTGTCCGCGCACGGCCATGATGTCGGCGCGCAGGACGGAAGTGTCGTGGAGGTGCTCAAGGACGGGCAGGTAAACCTGGGTATCAGACTGAAGAATGCTGTGGCATGGGAACCACCAGAAGCTGAGCGCCGCAAGGGTCAGCAGTGCTCCTCCCGCAACGGCCCGGTTCATTGAGCCGGCGTCTTCTCCAGCTGCTGCTTCGCCCACACTCTCTTTGGATTGAGCGCCAGCGCACGCAGCAGCGATGCACGAGCTTCAGCATTCTTCCCTGCCTTGCGAAGTGCGATGCCGAGCCAGAGATGGCCTTCGGGCAGCTTTGGGTTGAGTTCGAGGGCCTTGCGCAGGTCCTTGATAGCGACCTCAGCGCCGCCTCCGAAGCTTTCCGGCAGGTAGTAGTTTCCGACACCCCGGCTCAAGTACGCCATGGCGGACTTCCCGTCCAGCTGGATCGCCCTGTTCACCTCGTCGAGTGCGCAACGACCCCAGCGCAGCCCGGCGAGTACGTTGGCCGGGATCACCTGTCCGCACAAGGTGCCAAGGATGCGGTGATACTCCGAAGAACTGCCGTTCAGAGAAACGGCCTTCTCAGCTGCTTTAATGCCCGCCTCAGCTGCCGACCGGGCAGCGCCCTTGTCCCTCACTTCCAGGGCAACTTCGGCCAGATACGAGTAGCTCAAAGCGGCGTGATGCCATAGCGAGGCGTCACTTGCTTTGGATGAAGCTTTAGCCAGGGCTTCCTGCGCCAGGCGTTCGAGAGCGGGTTTGTCCTGCGCGTCGCGCGCGTCCTCGAGAGTGCCCGCAGCACAGCTTAGAACCATCAACGTGACAGCTGCGAGCGCCCTGATCATCAACCTGAATTGTACTGGCCCGGTGACTAAAGGTTCGCAACACGCCGCTGAACGAGAAGGAACCATAACGCAATTAAGCTCAACATCAGCCCGTTCGCAGCAAGCACAGTCTGCACGTTATAGACGGTCATCAGGTGGCCGGAGATCAACGCACCGATCGGCATGCCCCCGCGGAAGGCTACGTTGTAGACGCTCATAACACGCCCGCGCATCTCATCGTGAACCACAGCCTGTACCAGCGAGCTGATCATGGCAAAGCAGGCAACCAGGACGGCGCCGCCAAGAAATAGCAGCACGAATGTGAGCGGCAAGGAATTCGATAAACCAAAACCAGTGGTCACCACGCCCAGTATGAGCAGCGCGAGAAGTGCGAGCCGGCCTTTGCCCTCTATGGGTCCAAGCGCGGCAACGGAGAGCGCACCCAAAACGGCGCCGACACCTGAGGTGACCAGCAGCCACGTAAAGGTCTCTGCGCCCATGTTAAAGACGTCCCGCACGACCACCGGAATGAACACAAGTAGTGGAATGCCGAGCATGGTCATACAGAATGCGATTACGATGAGCTGCGGCATGGCTTCGCGGCGTGCAATGAAACGGAGCCCTTCTTTCAGCGAGGCAAACAGCGTTCCGGAATGCTTCATCGCTGCCGGACGCGTGGTCAGAAGCAGCAACGCGACTACCGGAGCAATGTAGGACAACCCATTCAGCCCGAAGCACCAGGCGGCACCGAGACTGGTCAGTGCGAGTCCGCCCAGCATTGGACCGATCACGCGCGCAAGGTTGAACTGAATGGAGTTCAAGGCGATCGCGTTCGACAACTGGTGCGGCGGAACAAGAGATGGCACAAGCGCCTGATACGCGGGACCCCCGAACGCCTGTGCGAGGCCGACTACGAACGAGAGCGCGAGGATGTGCCACACCTGCACCACGCCTGCGGCGAACAACGCCGCAAGGAGGAATGCACAACTCATCTGTACAATTTGCGAACCCACCAGCAGTCGGCGGCGGTCCATGCGATCGGCCAGCGCACCGCCGATTAACGAGAACAGGAAAATAGGAATCTGCCCCAGGAACGAGTCGAGCCCCAGCAGCAGCGGAGAGTTCGTAAGCTCCAATACAAGCCAGTTCTGCGCAACGGTCTGCATCCAGGTCCCGATGCTTGACATGCAGGCGCCAATCCAGAGCAGGCGGAAGTCAGGGTAACGGAAGGCTGCGAATACTCTGGCAAACACGCCGGCAGTGCTGTCGGCCGCTGTTCCGTTCACGGCAAGGGCTGTGGCCGGCTAATCAGATGCAGCAGATTGCCGTCACAGTCGGTAAAGAACACCAACCGATTCCCCTGGTTCTCAAACGGTCCGGCGACAAACTCGATGCCGTGTGCCTGCAGTTGTTCACAGCCGCGATCGAAGTCCTCGACCTCGATGGCAAGATGACGGATTCCCGGATCCTTCATCTTGTTGGATCCACGCTCACCTTCGGACGGAATGATCTCGAGCATGGAGCCGTTCCGGGCTCGAACGAAATAGTTGCCGGCGTATTCGAAGTTGATTCGAAACTCCAGATTGTCCGCATACCACTGCGCGAGCCGCTGAGGGTCGGGCGACGCAATAGCGGTGTGTTCCAGCCCTTTGAACATAAACCGGGATTGTACCAGAGCGCATCTTCAGTAGATCGCGAAGCTGAACGTGTCGTCAGATCCCTGCGGCGTCAGGGTGTACTCACCGATCTCCAGAGGCTCATCGATTTCGATACGGTACAGCCGCTCATCGAGGCGCGTGATCGCCAGATGCACAGGTCGGGCAAGGTGCTTCGGATTCTTGTGGTTGATTAGAACTTCCCGGTTGCCTCCCTTGGCGGTCACCCGATACAGCTCAAACTTCTCAGCCTGCAGCTTCTCCGTTTGGATGATGAAGATCGGTTCTGCAAGCGGAGTTTTCACCGGCGAGTTCGCGCCGGTAAGAACGGCAAAGGTGGAGTCTTTGCGAGTATCCGTCTTTGCCACACCTTTCTCGGGCTCCAGCAGGTTATCGGCGTGCATAAGGTACGGAATATCTGTCTTCGGCGGCCGTGGACCGGTGTACCTCTCGGCCGTAAAGCTACTCAAGGCCATAAGGGCCAGCATCGACAACGCACGAGGAGTGGGCAACATGTGTCTCACAAGAAAGACGGTGCTCCTTAAAGTGAAGTTTCCGGTCACGTCCTGACCCGGTCTGCCCGGCGCTCAGCGAGCGCAAGGAACACGTCAAGACCCGAGTCCGTTATCGGCGTCGGGAGCACCTGCCCCTCATCTTCCTTCAAAGCGTTAGGCGGGATACTCTCGTACGCGCCCGCAAGAAGCGCAAATGCAGCGCCCCGGCGCCGGACGCGATTGTAGAACTCAGTCCATTGAAGACCCGGCAGGCGTGACGAGCAGAACACGGCAGCAAAGTGCAGCTTCTGCGCCAGATCCGCGCCCTCCTCCGGCGTATTCACCGGGATCGCACGATGCCCGCGCGCGGACAGCATCGCCAGCAGGCGCCGCTGGGACGAAGGGTCAGGCTCGACCAGAAGACATGTGAGCACGCGCGCCGGCCGCGTGTGTATCGTCTCCGGGGCTGCATCACCATCACCGATCGCCGGCAGTTCAATCTCGAAACGAGCCCCGCTCGGAGACGGCGGAAGGAAGCGCAGTTCTCCGCCGTGATTCTGAACAATCACTTGAGCTACGGGCAGGCCAAAGTAGTCTCCCGAGGTTGAATGTGTGTCGGTAGCTGAGCGAGCCGGTGCCGCACTGGCGAAATAGATGATCACCGTCTCATCATCCCGGCGGCTGCTGACCGAGAACTTGCGTTCAGCCGCGGCGATCGCACATTGTTCAATGTGTACAAGGACCGTCAGCATGGCGTGTTCCAGCTGCCCGCGTTCACCGAAAACCATCTCAGGTGACACCGGAAGTCGATTCTCCAGTTCGACGCCTCTGCGGGCACGGTCGGGCGCGCGCATTTCGAGCAGGCAGCTGATCAGGTCGTGCAGATCGAGAGGTGCCGAGTGACGCTGCTCCGTGCGAGCCAGCGAGATCAGGTGATTGATAATCTCCAGGCCGCGGTGCGTTTCGGCTCTGATTTTGCTGAGGGCCTCATCCGCCGAGCCGGAATTACCCGTGCGCAGCGCGACTTCGCGAATAGCTTCGAGGGGAGCCTGCACTTCCTTCGCGATCGCCGCGATAAGCTGCCCCGCAGCGGCGAGCTTCTCGCTCCGCCCCAGCTGTTCGCGCATCGTTTGCTGCTCCTGCAGCTGCATAGAGATGGCAACCTGGTTTGCAAGATGCTGGAGGGCCATCTTCACCTCTGTCCAGTTCTCCCTCCGGCGCTTCTGCTGGACGACGAGAACGCCGGATACACTCTGCGCGAACATTGGGACGATAATCGCTGCGGCGGGAAGCGACGGAAGATCGCGCTCCAGGATCGGGCTGTTACGAGTGTTGTCAATGTCGATCAGGCTTCGGTTGCGGAAGGAAACTGCAACTGCTCCCTGCAATGTGCTCTCGCTGCAATCGACCGGGATCGAAGAGGTCGGCCCCTCCTGTCCCTCAACCGTCTGCAGTAGTTGCTTCTCTTCGTTCAGCAGGTAGATCTCGCCTTGCCATCCCGGCACGACTGAAGGTATGCCCCGCCGCACCCGCTCGGCCAGGTCACGTACCGACTCTGCGCTTAGCACGTCCTCTGCAAGCTCGACCAGTGTGCGAAGGGCGCGCTTCTGAATGCGGAGGTTGCGCCCATGCAGCCACCAGACCAGGATAAGGATGGCAACACCGACTGATAAGGCGAATACAGCACTCAGGGCTGAGGTTGCGTAGTGCGCGAGGACAGGAAGATTCGACGCGTAATCAGCCGAACTTACCGCACCGGTGAGGAATTCGCGGACAGCCATTCGTGAAGAACAGGTTCGGTAAAATCCCGCACCGCCAGATCAACATTACCAAAATTGGGGACGGTCGTGAGGATGCCAACGACGCGCATGCCGGCGCGACGGGCCGCTTCTACACCGGCCGGAGAGTCCTCGAACACAATGCAGTCGGCTGGCGCAACGCCCAGCAGTTCAGCGGCCCGCAGAAAAACGTCAGGCGCCGGTTTGGGCCGGCTCACGTCCGCTCCGCTCAACATCACCGAAAACTGCCGGGCGAGTCCGGCGTGCTCGACGACGAATCTGACGTTCTCCGGCTCAGCATTACTGGCAATCGCCTTGGGGACGCCTGGGAATCGCGAGATGAAGTCCAGTACTCCGGGGACGAGACGGGTTCCGAGCTGCGGAGTCATCAGCTCACGATACAGAGCCTCTTTTTCGGCACCATGCCGAATGACCTCATCAGGGGTCAAGTGGGCGCCAAAGAACTCCGCGACGATCGCGTTGTTATGGCGCCCAAGCATGCGTTCGGCAATATAAGGCTGCTCGACGCTGTGACGACGCAGGTACTCGCGCCAGGCTTCCGTATGCGTGTTCGTGGAATCCACGATCACGCCATCCATGTCGAAGATAAACGCAGGAGACCGGTTCATCTCCTCGATTATCATCGCCGGCCCGCCAGTTTAACGCTGAGCAGACTGCTTCTCGTAGAACTCGGCAATCTTCTGGTAGACCTCCTGCGGGAAGTCCAGATTGCGATAGACGTTGCACTGCGCCGGGTCTTCCGGGTCGGTACAGATCGGGAAATCCTGACGACCGTCCCAGTCCAGAATGCGTTCACGCTTCGGCGGGTTGTAACCGCGAGCTTCCACTTGTTTGAGCAGTGACTGGGCTTGCTCTTCATCGAACCCCTCGTTCTTCGCAAGCAGTTCGATGAGCTCAGATTCTTCAAGAAAATGACGCCCAATCATGGCAAACACCAGGCGTCCGTAGTGCCCGATGTCCTTGCCTTCGTCGAGGGAGTCCATCAGGTGCGCCATCATTGGCTCTTGTCGAAGTTCTTCCACAGGCATGAGTCGGTGTCCTCGATCTTAGGACACCGTAACTGCCGGTACTGTTTCGCTTAAACTTCGCCTTAGCCGGGGAGCAGTTTCGAGATGTCGTTATAGAGGACGAACACCACCACTGCCATCAGAAACACCATGCCTGCACGGAAGATTGCCTCTTTGAAACCGAGGCTCATGTCGCGGCGCATGATCATCTCGATCAGCAGCATCAGGATGAGGCCACCATCCAGGATTGGAATCGGGAGCAGGTTGAAGACGGCGAGGTTCAGGCTCACCATGGCCATGACGCTGAAGTAGGCCATCGGCCCCTGTCTCGCGGCGTCGCCGGAGATCCGGGCGATTCCAATCGGTCCTTCGAGCGACTTCGCCGACATTCGGCGCTCTACCAGTCCCTGAAGGAACTGATAGATGACGGAAGCACTCCGAACGTTCTGTTTGACGGACTCCCTCACGGCGTCCGGAAAGGAAAGCTGCGTGATGACGACTGGTCTTTCCAGTTGAACGCCGATCATCCACCTCGAGTCGGCCTGAGCCCACGACGGTGTGATCGTGGTCTCGTGAACATTCT
This sequence comes from Bryobacteraceae bacterium, assembly GCA_035633775.1. Taxonomy (GTDB): domain Bacteria; phylum Acidobacteriota; class Terriglobia; order Bryobacterales; family Bryobacteraceae; genus JAWXCM01. The sequence goes on along the minus strand of DASQEG010000869.1, from coordinate 1,504 downwards.
GCCCGCGCCGATACGAGACCAGCACAGGTTTGCCACTCGCATTGCGGATGATCTCGTGCAGTTTGGCCATTGACCGGATCGGCTGGCCATTGAGACCCACGAGTACGTCACCCTTCTTGAGGCCCTTACGCTCTGCATCCATGCCGGGCAGGATGCCCGCAATCTGCACGTCGTTCTGCTCTTCCCAGCCTGCTGAGCCGACGCCATTGGGATCGAGCACAGGCACGACATTGGTGTGTGCGCGCTGCCCGTCGCGAACATAGCCGATCGGAAGCGGCTTACCGGCGCTCGTAATCTCGCGCAGGACGACATCCTCCCAACGCGGGTCCGCCATGTCCCCCACCTGTACGATCCGGTCACCCTCACGGAGTCCCGCCTGCCAGGCCGGAGAATCCCTCTGCACGTACCCGATCGTGGCCGGTTGGTCGTAATTCGCAAGCCTCGGGTACTCGACCATGAACAGCCCAGTGAGAAGCGCCACCGCGAGGATGATGTTCATGGCAGGTCCGGCGAACGCAATGATCAGCCGCTGCCATCGGGGTTTGGAAGAGAAAGCGCGGGGATCATTGACCCCCTCGCCTGGCTGTTCGCCGGTCATCTTCACATAGCCGCCAAAAAGGATGGCGGAGAAGCGGAAATCCGTCTCGCCACGACGGAAGCCGAAGAGCCGCGGGCCGAAACCAAAGCTGAACGCTTCCACCCGTACATCAAAGAATCGGGCCGCCCAGAAATGCCCCAGTTCGTGGATCAGAATCATGACCCCGATCAGGACCAGCAGCCACCAAATGTTCTGTACAACCAGCATGGACTGTCCTCAGGCCTTCACGGCCTCTCTTTCTATGACGCACGCGAGAGCCGCCGCGCGCGACTGCCTGTCGATTTCCAAAAGCTCGGAGACCGACTCCGGACGCCGGCCCGCAACCCGGGTCAACGTTTCTTCAACTACTTCTGCAATACCGGTAAACGGGATCTGCCCTTTAAGAAAGGCGTCTACGGCAACCTCGTCGGCAGCATTCAGAGTTGCCGGTGAGGAATCCCCCGCTTCCTGGGCCTGATAAGCCAGCCGGAGGAGCGGAAAGCGGTCCAGATCCGGCGGAAAGAACTCCCACGACCGCGCTTGGCTCCAGTCGAGGCGCGGCACCGGTGCTTCGGCTCGGTCGGGCCATGTGAGCGCATACTGGATCGGCATTCGCATATCAGTCGCACAGACCTGAGCCAGCACGCTTCCGTCCCGAAATTCGACCATCGCGTGTACGGTGGACTGCGGATGGACAACCACCTCGACGTCACGCGGATGAAAATCAAAGAGCCAACAGGCCTCGATCACCTCGAATCCCTTGTTCATCAACGTAGCGGAATCGATGGTGATGCGCGGGCCCATCTTCCACGTTGGATGATTCAGTGCCTCCCTCGGAGTCACCGAAGCCATCTGTGATTTAGGTGTGTTGCGGAACGGCCCGCCCGATGCCGTGAGAATCAGCTTCACAGCCTCGTCGCGAGCACC
>DASQEG010000868.1:0-2397 GCA_035633775.1 Bryobacteraceae bacterium | reverse complement strand
CGAACCTTCAACGGCTCGACAGTAACTACTTCAGTTCCGACACTCAGAGTCTGGATCGTGACAACTACGACATCAAGATCAACTGGGCGCGCAACGACCGGCACACGTTGTGGGGCAAGTATGGAGCCATGGATGCTTTGGTGAAGTGCTCATTCGGTCTTGGTGAAGCCGGCGGTTCAGGGCTCTGCAACGGTGGGGGCTCCGGGCTTGGCGACACGTTCGTTCACACCGCGACCGTTGGCAATACCTACGTCATCACCCCGCAGTTCCTCATCGATCAAAGCTTCGGGTACAGTCGCCTGTGGCAAGAGGTACGCGGACCGGACTATGGACAGAACGTGGGACTGGATCTCGGGATCCCAGGCACGAACGGCCCCGATGAGCGCCAGAGCGGCATCCCCACCTTCAGCATTACCGGCCTGAGCGCGTGGGGTAACACGGACACCTGGATGCCTACGTTCCGTTACGACAACACATTTACAAACAACATCAACGCCAGCTGGAGCAAGGGTTCCCACGAGATCCGATTCGGGTCGGACATTATTCGGCTGCAGCTGAACCACTGGCAGCCGCAGATAGGCGGAGGTCCGCGGGGCTCGTTCAACTTCGCCGGTGCCATCACGGGCCTGAATGGCGGACCTGCTCCCAATCAGTACAACGCGTACGCGGCCTATCTGCTCGGGTTGCCGTCGCAGGTTTCCAAAACGCTTCAGTTCTACTCACCTATGACCACGCGCGAGTGGCAGTTTGGCTGGTACGTGCGCGACCGGTGGCAGGTGACACGCAACCTCACTGCGACGCTCGGAGTAAGGTTCGAGTACCTGCCTCTGCTGACGCGGAAGGACACGGGCATCGAGCGTTACGACATTGAAACCAACCGCGTGTTCCTCGGCGGCCTGGGTGACACGCCGGAAAACGCCGGTGTCGACGCGAACGCAAGCCAGTTCTCGCCTCGCGTGGGGCTGGCGTATCGCATCGGACAGAACACAGTCATCCGTGCCGGTTATGGCCTCAGTTACGATCCGATGCCGCTCAGCCGTCCGTTCCGAGGCACTTACCCGGTCATGATCTCGAACGACTTTGTATCCCCGAACACCTTCCAGTTTGTCAGCAGGCTGGAGGAGGGCATTCCGGAGTTCGAGCTGCCGGATACCAGCGCCGGCGTGGTGCCACTGCCGCTGACCGCAACAACCATCACGCCGCCTCGGAAGTTCCGTCGCGGCTATATCCAATCGTGGAACTTCATCGTCGAGCACAGGCTGCCGTTCGATCTCGTTATGTCGACCGGCTATGTGGCGACCAAGACGGTGCGCCAGCTGAGCGACCTCAACCTGAACGCGGCGGGTCCCGGTGAAGGTAACGTCGGCAGGCCTCTGGCGCGCGCCTTTGGCCGGCTGGTGGACACGACGCTTACCGATGCGTTTGCAGATGCCAATTACCACTCCCTGCAGTCGACCCTGAACCGCCGGTTCTCCAACGGTCTCCTCATCCGCGCGACTTACACCTTCGGCCGCGCAATCAATGAGAACGATGAGCCGAGCCGTGGCGGTCTTCTGTTCAATCATCCTTCGGTGCGGCATCGCAACCGTGCGCTTGCAGGTTTCGATAGAACGCACAACTTCCAGGCGGGCTTCCTGTGGGAGTTGCCATTCGGGAAGGGAAAGCCGCTGGCGAACTCGGGGGGACTTCTGTCTGCATTGTTGGGCGGCTGGCAGATCAACGGCATCGTTGGAGCTTACAGCGGAACACCGTTTACTGTCACCGCCTCAGGAGCATCGCTGAACGCGCCCGGCAACACCCAGACGGCTGATCAGGTTAAGGCAGAGGTTTGGACCGAAGGCGCCGTTGGACCGGGAGAGCTATGGTTCGACACGTCAGCGTTTGCACCGGTAACCGAGGCCCGGTTCGGCAATACCGGTCGCAACCTCCTTCGCGGGCCTGGCGCGATTCGCGTCGATGGCAGCCTCTTCCGACAGTTCACGATCACCGAGCGCGCCAATCTTCAGTTCCGCGCCGAGGCATTCAATGTTCCGAATCACCCTCAGTTCAACAACCCGGGGAATTCGGTTAATGCGGCGAACTTCGGTATGATCACCTCGGCAAGACCGGCTGAACGGCAGCTACGGTTCGGTCTGCGGCTGGGTTTCTGACCGGCGATCCAGGGGAGGGTGCGCTCAGTTCGCACCCTCTCACGGGCTTGTAACCTGGTACACTACTGTGGCTTTTAGTCCCACGAGTATGCGCTGACATCGATTTCCGCTCGCACGTGTATACGCTGGCTCAGGCCTTGAAGGAACTCCGCGGCTCGTCGGATGCACATCCGTGGCACGTGCCCATCATCATCATTCTGAACGCCAAGGACAGCGGCGTAGATGAGCCTGGCTACGAAGCCGCTGA
>DASQEG010000867.1:0-2557 GCA_035633775.1 Bryobacteraceae bacterium | reverse complement strand
GTTAAGTGTGACCCTTGGGGTAATACGCCAGACGTCGTCGACGTAAAAGGCGAGATTGTGGGCACGAAAATCCGACTCGGCCAGCGCTATCGACGCTTCAGCGCGCGATGCTGTGCCCAGCAGGAAGTCGGCAGCCGAGTTTGCGCCTGCACCGGTGACCGGATCGGCAGTGTACTGGCCGTTGAACTCAAAAACGCCTCGCGCAAACTCATTGCCAGCCTGATAGAACTTGTCGTAACGATATTCACCTCCGAAGCGCACCGAATGCCTGCCTGCTATCCAGGAGAAGTTATCGATCAGCTGCCAGATGCCGTTATCGACCGTAAACGGACCGTTTGGTGTGTTGCCGAACTCGCTCAGACCCCCGATGAAGCCGCGAATTGTCGGAATGCCCCAGATGGTCGGATCAGGTGTTTGCAGCGGGATGCCCAGCTCCTCCACGACGTTTCGCACACCGCCGAGCTCCTGACCGAGCACGTTATAGAACGTGTTGTATCCAAAGCGCGCTTCATTCACCTGAGACGGCGAGAGCACGCGTGTGTTGGAAACCATGTACTGGCTCGCTTTGGTATACAGCACCGTACCGCTGAGCCGCAGCGACGGACTGACGGTGCTTTCATCTGTCCAGCTGTATCGGCCGAACCACTGCGAGTTGGGGTTTTCGTTGAAGTCGATGCGCTGCGTAAACTGATCTTTGTCGATCCTGTTGGACTGCGGCTGCTGGAAGTTGTCGCGCAGGATGGAAGTGTTGACGTTCGGTTCGGGCCAGAACTCCATCAGCTTGAGCGAAACCGGGTCGAAGCGATTTCTGGGAATCTGATTCCCCGCAAATGGCGAGGCCGTCACTGCGCCGTTTTCAACACGGCGAGTAGCAGGATCGTAGATCGGAGCAAAACCCGAGAAATCGCCCTGACGCATCGCAAGCGTCGGCACGGTGTAAGTTCCCTGTATCGTGCGCCGCTCTTTGTAACCTTCGAAGTTACTCATGAAGAAGAGGCGATTCCGTCCGTTGAAGATCCGCGGAATCCAAACCGGGCCGCCAAGGGTGAAGCCGTACTGATTCCAGCGGAACGGAGCCCTCTGGGGAGAAGTGCCAATGAAATCGTACGGGCGGGCATCGAGCGCGCTGTTGCGGAGGAACTCATAAACGGTGCCGTGGAAATTGTTCGTTCCTGGTTTGGTGGACACGTTGATCTGAGCGGCGCCGCGGCCGAACTCAGCCGGGTAGATGCCGGTTTGCACCTTGAACTCCTGCAGCGCGTCAACGGATGGCAACAGCACATACAGATTGAAGTTGACGTCCGTGTTTTCGATCCCGTCAAGCGTGTAGTGATTCCACGTACCCCGCATGCCGGAGATCGAGATGTTCTGGCTCGACCGTGTTCCGCCCTGCCGTCCAGCGGCCTGCCCCGGTGTAGCGAAACCATACGATACGTTGGGGCTCAACGAGACCAGCTGCAGGAAGTTGCGGCCGTTTAACGGGAGATCGACAATGCGCTTGTTTTCGATGACCGTGCCGACCGTAACAGTGTCGGTGGACAGCATCGCGGCTGAGGCGCTAACCTCGATGGTTTCCGCCACCTGACCGAGTTCGACGGTGAAGTCGACGCGAGCCGTCTGCTGAACCTGCAGAGCGATTCCGGTCTTAACGATGGGTCGAAATCCCTTTGCCTCTACCTTAGCGGTGTACGTACCTGGAATGAGCGCCGGGAAGCTGTAGATTCCCGCATCGTTGGTGGTGGTGGTGCGAACGACACTGGTCTCGATGTTCGTGACCGTTACCGGTGCAGCCGGAATGACGGCGCCCGAGGCGTCCTTGACTTCACCCGCGATTTCGCCGAAAGTTTGCGCGAACACGCAACCGCTGGACAGGCATAAAAGAGCCAGAATCCGGGCCGGATGGAACATGAGAAAACCCTCCCGCGGCAACTTGCGCCGGCGAATGCCGGCGCGGCACCAGTACATTCAATCACGAACGTATTACGAGTGCCAGCGGGAGGGTTTCGCACTCCGAAAGTGACTACAGGGTTTCCGGCGTCCAGGACGGAGGGTCGCTGGCCGGGAACGACTCTTCGCTCGCATTCTGCACAGTGTCGCGATCCCAGACCTTTTGCTTCTGCTTCCGGGGTGCTTTGCCTGTGGTCTGGCAGGATATAGCGCCGGTCTCCATGATCTCGCGGAAACGTGCAAGGTCTTCACGAATCTGCTGCGCCGGATCTTCGCCGACCAGCCGCGCCACGATAGCTCCGACGCCGCCGGCCGGAGGATTGTACTGCAAACTGACACGTACGATGGTGCTGCCGTCCGCGGCTGGTTCAAAGTGCACCGATCCTCCGTTGTCCACCTGCGCCCCGGGCAGCGATCGCCATCCGATCAGCCGGTTCTCGACCTCGTTGATGATCTCCGCATCCCAGCCAAGCCGCATGCCCGCCGGACCGCGAACCTCCCAGTGCGAGAGCCGGTCGCTCCTAACTTCGACCTGTTCGAGGTTGCGCATAAACCGGGGAAGGTTCTCGAGGGTGCGCCAGAACTGGTACAACTCCTCGGGGCTGCGATG
>DASQEG010000866.1:0-3220 GCA_035633775.1 Bryobacteraceae bacterium | reverse complement strand
GAGAACTGCCCAGATGATCCGCGCGTTTTTGTTCGCGAGTGCCACGGATGCTTTCGACGTTCCCAGTCTCTTCTGCTTGTCTGCGATCCACTGACTTCGTGAATCAGATTTCATTCCTGCCCGAAACACAACCGATCGCGCCCATGTATGAGCAGCATCCGTATGTAAGGATCTGCGCGTTTTGTAATGCTAAGCAGCCGTTGCTTGTCGCCGCTGGAGTATTGCCGCGGTATCAGACCGAGCCAGGCCGCCAGTTGTCGGCCGTTTTCAAATGAGCTGGCGTTACCGATAGCTGCTATGACCGCCGTTGCGGTGATCGGGCCAACGCCTTCGATGGCCGAAATCCACTGGCAAAGCGGATGTGTGCGGTAGACGAGTTCCAGCTGCTGATCCATTCCTGCAATCCGCTCATCGAGCGCATTTAGCTCGTCATAGAGATCGGTGATGAGCCTTTTGGCGACCCCGCTCAGACGTGTTTCTCTCTCCTCTCTCAGCTGTGGCAATGCCTGCCTCAGGCTGCCGAGATGCGCTGGCAGCACGATGCCGTATTCGGCCAGCAGCCCCGGGTCTGATTGCCTGGTTGTGTCCGGCATCCGATAAGGCGGCTGCGGATCCGGTGCATTGCCTGCAGGTCTTGCTGCTCTATCGTCTTTGGAGACACGAAGCGCATGTGTGGCCGGCTTACGGCTTCGCAGATGGCCGCCGCATCATTGGCATCGTTCTTCTGTGACTTCAGGTAAGGCTTCACGAACTGGGGAGCGATCAGCCGTCCGGTGTGCCCAAACGTTAAGAGCACCCTTGCCCAATAGAGCGCGCCTCTCGTAGCTTCCAGGCCGATGGTGCAGGGCGGCAAATTTGAGAAGAAATCGGTGACCTGGCCCCGCCGCAAACGCTTTTCCAGTCGCGCGTGGCCTCTGTCATCAACGCCGTGTACCTGAAACACGTTTTTTGCTGTATCCAGTCCGATGTAGCTTAGTGGCATGTTCCCTCCTCCCCCGACGTTACCAGCGAACGCTTTAGGCAGGGTCCATACCATCAGGTGAGGTGGTTACCGAAGGAGAACATCGCCGGGCAGGCCGCGTTCGTTGGACGAATCTTCGGCCTTGCGGCGGCGTAATCGCTGAACCGGCAAGCTTACCTTCACGCGCGCATTCTCAGGGATGCAACACTCCCCCTGAATACCAAACCATTTAAGAGCAGCGTCCAACGTAGAAACATGTCGGCGCTCATCGCCGGATACTTCACCTCGGTGCCGCCCGGCAACTGTTTGACACTGTACAGCCACCCGCTCATGGTGCCGTCCTTGACCGACGCTCCGCCATCGGCTTCCAGATTTCCTGTTCGAACTTGTTGTACTCCGCCTGATTTGCTACCCGCATATAGTTGACGTAAACGTAGTGACCTTTCTGGGGCTGGCCGACTCGGATCAATGGCCGGCACAACTCAGTGCTGACGAGGCGGGTGAGAGAGTTTCGGCAAGATATGAACTCACCGCCCGTCATTTTGACCTGCGCTTTCTCGAGGTTAGCCGCGAGTTGTTCCATACTCCCAAGCGTGGGGGGGTCTCGCTCATCGAGGAAATGATGTAGTCGCAACGTGCATCCTCACCCGCGGGCATCACGGAACGGAGTAGGGACCACGCAAGGATCTCACCTGCATCGACACGAAGCTGCGCCATCTTTTGTGATGGCGTCGCTGACAAACTGACGGCAATCGGCCATTGTCTTGCCAGGCTGGAGCTTAATGCAATTCACGATCTGATATGGAGAGCTGATTGTTGTTGCGCGTGTGCGGAGGCCGACAGCACGACGGCCACGAACAGGCAGGAAGAAGATCTCCTAGGTTCTCCTGACCGGGTGCATTTCGCGGCGCCCGCGAACCGGCTGACCGGTTACCGGGGCTCGGGATTAAGAGAGTCTACCCGAAGTCCGGTTGGTTTGAAACCAGAAAGAGGGCAGACGGGCAGCAAGTGCTGAGGCAAGGTGAAACTCCCGGGAACTAATTGGCGGTCTATCTCTCTGAAGGGAGCGTGGCGGGTCAGCGGACGACCGGAAGGTATGGCGTCGGCTGCGATTCTTCGCGTTTGGTCAAAATACTGGACTGATGGGCCGGCATGCCATTATCGGCCCTCAGTATGAACAATGAGAGCAATTGGGCGCGCCTGCTGGCTTATGTAACCGGACTGGTAAATCAGGAGCTGTTGCTGCAGAACGAGTACCTGGCCGCGGAGAACCGAATCCTGCGATCACATCTGCCCTCACGCCTCCGGCTGTCAGATCCCGAGCGGGACACGCTGGCAGAGATCGGAAAGAGGATCGAACGCAAGGCTCTGGCGCAGGTGGCCTGTGCTGCCAGGCCTCGCCTGGTACCGCCGATTGATCGCCGCGAAGTTCGACGGATCGAAGCATCGCTCGTACCCCGGTCGACCACGCATCTCGCCGGACGTAGAAGCGCTTGTGGTGAGGTTCGCACGCGAGAACTCCGGCTGGGGCTATGACCGGATCGCCGGAGCGCTGGCTAATCTCGGCCACGATATCTCCGACCAGACGGTGGGCAACGTACTGCGGCGGCACAGCATCTCTCCTGCTCCGAAGCGGAGCCAGACCACTAACTGGAAGGACTCCATCGCGTCACATACTGCGGTTCTGTCCGGGATTGACTTCTTCACGGTGGAAGTGCTGACTTGGCGAGGTCTGGTCGCGTACTACGTTCTGTTTGTGATCCAGCTGGAAACACGGCGTGTGACGCTGGCCGGGTTCACCCGGCAGCCGACCGAGGAGTGGATGCAACAGATTGCTCGCAACCTGACGGACATCGATTCCGGAGCACTCCGGCATCAGAAGTATCTGCTGCATGACAGAGATACCAAATTCTGTGCAGGCGTCCGGTCTATCCTGCGGGACGGAGGCGTGGAACCGCTGAGGCTGCCACCGCGTTCTCCGAACCTGAACGCGTTTGCGGAACGCTGGGTACGGTCGGTAAAAGAGGAGTGCCTGTCCAGACTCATCCTGTTCGGCGAAGCATCGCTTCGCCGAGCCCTGAACGAATACGTTGCGCATTTCCACAGCGAGCGCAATCATCAGGGCAAGGGAAACATTCTGCTCTTTCCGCGGGCGGGTAACACACGCAAGGTTGGACCTGTTGCATCCAGCCAGCGCCTCGGAGGGCTGCTCGATACTACGGCCGGGCTGCATGATTAATTGACCCTACGACGTCAACA
>DASQEG010000865.1:0-10572 GCA_035633775.1 Bryobacteraceae bacterium | reverse complement strand
ACCGGGTACATTCGCTTCCAGAAAAAGAAGCACGCTGCTCCCTGGTCTGGCCGGCGGCACCTTCAGAGCAACAGCAAATCTTGCCGCAGTCCACCGCCATGAGTTCTGCTCAATGCGGTGGAACCCGCTCAGGAGCTGGATTGCCGCCAGCGGATCACTCGTGGTGATGACTGATGTAAGCGGACGTTCGGTGGCCTCTACCGGGACAAGGGAAATCTCATGCTTCGACCTGCAGGATGAACAGAGCAGCGCCAGTGCTACTGTTAGTCTCCGCACTTCTCCACCTGCACGAGGCAGCTAAAGAACGTGGCCCCGGCACCTCCATCTGTGAGGCGTTGCGAGGTCAGAACGTTGACGTTCAAGCCGTCCGGCGAACTCTTGCCCCACGCTACCGCGGGAATCCGCACAACGCCGGGCCGAACCTTTCCGTCGACCTCAGCGCGGCAAAGCAGACTTCCGCGATCGTTAAAGACACGCACCTGATCTCCCGACCCAATGCTCCGCGCACCGGCGTCGTCGCGATGCAGCCAGACGCGCCGGCTGTCTTCGACCACCTCATTGCGATAGCCGAATGTGGAGTTCAGAGCGTCATCGTGCTTGGCAGACACGAGTTCCAGCGGAAACCGCGTGGCCAGAGCAGCGTCGCCAAGCCGGCTTTCCACCGGCGGCTCGTACTGAAGGTCCGCAGTTGCAAGGTCGAACCTCTTCCCGTCGGGTCTGCCGGATGCAAACGGCTGGAATACGGCCGGGAGATTAAGACGGACAAAATGCTCGGACTCAAGACGCTGAAGTGTGATTCCGTGCAGGAACTCACTCCCGGAGCCTAAGGCCGTTCGGATGAGGTCATCGGCAGACTCGCGGAAACAGGGTTCGTCCCATCCCATTCGGGCCGCCATAAGACGGAAGATCTCCGTGTTTGGCTTTGCCTCACCCGGGGCGGGCAGTGCAGGACGCGCCAGTTGCACGTAGTAATGCCCGTAGGCACGGTAAAGATCGGTGTGCTCCAGAAAGGTTGTCGCAGGAAGCAGCAGATCTGCATAGTCTGCTGTGTCCGTCTGAAAGTGATCCAGCACCACGGTGAACAGATCCTCGCGCGCCAGCCCTCGCCGCACGGCATGGGAGTCCGGAGCGATCGCCCCAGGGTTCGAGTTGTAGACCACGAGAGCTTTGACCGGAGGCTCGACCGACCCATTCAGGACCCGACCCAACTGGGTCATGTTCAGCAGGCGTGCTTCTCTGCCCAGCGGAGACTTGAACTGCAACTCCGGCATTTCCAGGGCCTGCGCATTGAACTCGAAAGCCTGTGAGGTGGAAAGCTGAAGGCCGCCTCCCTCCTCACGCCAGGAGCCGGTGATCGCGGGCAGCAGTGCGATGGCGCGCACCGCGGCGGCACCCCGATCGCTGCGCTGAACGCCGTAGTTTAGCCGGATCGCCGCCGGCCGTGTAGTCGCATATAGCCGGGCGAGATCCGCAATGTCCTCGGCAGGCAGGCCCGTCAGACCGGACACGCGCTGTGGCGTGTACTCGCCCACGCGTTCCAGTAACTCAGCCTCACCACTCGTGTACTGGTCGAGGTACGAGCGGTCTTCGAGCCCTTCGGCGAAGATCACGTGCATCAGGCCAAGCGCGAGGGCCAAATCGCTGCCCGGCTGTATGCCGTACCAGCGGTCGGCAGCCGCCCCGGTGCGGGTCCGAATGGGATCGATGACTAGGAACTTTGCTCCCTGACGACGCGCCTCGACGATAAACGGCCAGAGGTGCACGTTCGTCCCAAGGATGTTCGCACCCCAGGCGATGATCAACTTCGACTTGCGGAACTGTTCGGGCTCCGTGCCGAAGCGCTTACCCAGCGCTTCTGTGAGGCCAACTGTTCCGGCCTCTGCGCATATGCTGCGATGGAGGCGGGACGCACCCAGCCGGTGGAAAAACCGGCGATCCATGCTGGCGTTGTTGAGGACGCCCATCGTCCCGGCGTAGCTGTAGGGCAGCACAGATTCGGGTCCGTGCCGCCGCGAAGCGTCGCTCAACCGCTCGGCTGTGAGGTCCAGGGCCTCGTTCCAGCTGACACGCTCGAACTTTCCTGCTCCCTTTGGGCCGGTCCGCTTCATCGGATAGATCAGGCGGTCGGGATGGTATTCACGTTCCAGGTAGCGGGCGACCTTGCCGCACAGAAAACCACGCGTGATTGGGTGGTCGGGATTGCCCCGCAGCTTCGACCCGTGGTCGTTCTCAACGTTGATCAGAAGGCTGCAGCAATCCGGACAGTCGAGCGCGCAGACACTGTGTCGAACCTCTTGCGGCATGCTCCATTTTGCCATGCTGTACACGTTCGGCGAGCGTGCTCCGTCAATGTGAGGTAAGCTCTTTTGCAGGAGTCTGGCGAACTATGATGCGGCTGACAGTTGGGTTCATTGGCACGCTGGCACTTTCGGGAGTCGCATTGGCGCAAAACGCAGCGGTGATGAGCCCCGTTCGACCGATGCCTCGTCTACCGAACGCTTCGCCCTACGGCAACATCCTCTTCCCCGGCGGCACCCCGCAGACTCATGCAGGCAGGCTCGGAGCCACGGTCGCGGGCGCGCCGATCTACACCGGCTATGGCGGCCGTGGGGGTGGACGAAGCGTAGTCGTGCCGTACGCTGTGCCGCTGTTCGTCGATGGTTACGGTGCCGGGGGCGGATGGGGCTACGCGCCGCAGCAGCAACAGCCGGTGACCGTAGTCGTCCCGCAGCAACCCGCGCCACAGGTCATTATCAATCACCATTACAGTTCGGCAGACGCAAGCGGGCCGACGGTAACAGCAGAAACGCCATCGCCCCGGGGCGAGATGCAGGTCTACGAGGCCAGCCCTCGTCGTCCGCAGCCCGTACGATCAGCAGTGGACGGAGGAGCGACTTACGTTCGCGACGAAAAGCCGAACGTCTACATGATTGTGCTGAAGGACGATACCAAGGTGCGCGAGGCCATCGGCTATTGGGTAAAGGGAGACACTCTGCACTACGTGACCCCTGAGGCCAGCATCAATCACGTAAGTCTCGCTCGCGTGGACCGGGACGCCTCGCGTCAGCTGAACCAGCAGCGGAAGCTCGAGTTGGAGCTGCCGGCCAACTAGGTCAGGCTCAGCGTACTTTGATTGCGATCAGGCTCTGATCATCTGACAGTGCCGTATCCTGCCGGTAGTCATCGATGTCAGCGAACACGGCGTGCACGAGTTCCTGAGGAGTGCGCTGACAGTTGGCCTTGAGCGCGCGAAACAGTCGTGACGGGCCGTAATCCTTGTCCTCGGGATTGAGCTGGTCGGCAATGCCGTCGGAGTACAGCAGGATGGTGTCGCCGGACTGACTGGCGAACTCGACCTCATCGTACTCTCGTCCGTCCAGCAACCCCAGAGGCACTCCTTCGGCAATGATCTTCTTGCGCTCGCCGTCGCGGCAAACCAGCGGCAGCAGGCCGCCTGCATTGGAGACAGTGAAGATCTTGTTCGATGGATTCCACATCATCAGCAACAGCGTCACGTACTGCGCATCGACCCGCCGCTCGAGCAGCACTTCATTCAGTCGCTGCATCAACTGCGACGGTGTCCTGATCCGTGGCGTGAGCGTCCGCAGCAGCCCGCCTACCAGCGCGCCGTAGAGAGCCGCAGCGGCTCCTTTCCCGCTGCTGTCGCCAAATGCAATGACAGCCTCGTTCTGGCCGTACTCGAAAAAATCGTACAGGTCGCCGCTCACCTCTCGTGCGGGGCGCCACCCGGTTGCAATCTCGAGGCCCTCGATGTCCGGCGCATCCCTCGGCAGCAAAATCGATTGCACTCGCCGCGCCGCCATCAAATCCTGCTCCATCCGACTCTCACGGAGGGCGAGTTCCTCGTAAAGTCGCGCGTTCTCGACCGAACTGGCAATCTGGGGAGCCAGGAGCGAGAGTAGCCGAACGTGTTCATCGGTAAAGTTGCCGATTCGCTCGCTCTCCAGATCCAGCACGCCGACGACGCGGTCCTGCACGATCAGCGGAACCGCAACCTCGCTCCTGATATCCGGGTGCGAGACGATATAGCGCGGATCGTTCATCGTGTCATCGACCCGCACCGTCGTGCGCTTCTCCGCCGCCGCGCCTGTAATTCCCTTCCCGATTGGAATGTTGTCCAGCTGAACCCTCTGGTCATACCGTTCACTGAACCTGTTGCGCAGGCAGTGCTGCTCGCCGTCCACCAGCAGGACGCTGAATGCATCGTAGTGTAACATCTTGCGCAGCGACCGTGCGATCCTGGCCAGCAGTTCGTTCAGCTGCAGAATAGACGAGAACTCGTGTGAGAGGTTCATCAGCATGCGCGAGGTGCGGTTCGCCTGCACCACACGCTTATGCAGCCTTGCGTTGTCGATGGAACTGACGACGCGTGAAGCGATCAGCCGCAGCAGCACTGCGTGTGATTCGCTGAAGGCGTTTCGACGTGTCGACTGGATGTCGATGACGCCCACCAGCTTGCCGCGTGACACCATCGGAACCGCCAGTTCCGAACGCACCGCGTCCAGCGCAGCCAGATATCGCGAATCGGACAGCACGTCGTTGACGAGCAGCGGCTGCCGCGAGGCGGCCGCTGTGCCCGTGATCCCTTCGCCGAGTGGAATGACGAGGCTGCGCACGATCTCATCGCGGTGCCCGCGGGCGTAGCGGATCTTCAGCCCCTGAGCCTTGTCGCTATACAGCATAATGGCGAGGACATCGTGCGGGATGACCCTGCGAATGCACTCGCCAACAGCCGGAAGCAGTTGATCCAGGTCGAGCGTCTCGGAGGTGATCGCCGACACTTCGAGCAGGAAGTCGAGCAGTTCCTCACGTTCGCGGAACTGCGTTTCCTGAGGTCTGGATGACGAAGGCATGGCGTTACCGCCGGGTCTCCTCCACGATCCTTACGCTGGCACTCGCACCGATGCGTGATGCGCCGGCCCCAAGCATGCTACGCAAGTCCGCCAGCGTTCGGATCCCGCCTGAAGCTTTGACCCCGATCTGAGGGCCCACAACCTCGCGGATTAGCGTGACGTCCGCCGTGGTAGCACCCGAGCCGCTGAAGCCGGTCGAGGTTTTCACGAACTGAGCACCCGCATCTACGGCGATGCGGCACGCCGTACGTTTTTCGTCGTCGCTCAGGAGTGACGTCTCGATAATCACTTTAACCAGAGCTCCGGCATTACGCGCCGGTACGACCACGCCCGCGATGTCGGACCGCACTGCCTCGTGCTCCCCGTCCTTCAGCGAGCCGATATCGATGACCATGTCGAGTTCCACTGCGCCGTCGCGCATCGCAATGCCCGCTTCGGCATCCTTGGCGTAGTTCGACATGGCTCCCAGGGGGAAGCCGATTACTGTGCATACCCTGACGGAAGACCCGGCGAGCAGTTCAGCAGCGAGCTTCACGCGCGACCCGTTCACGCAAACACTCGCAAAACCGTAGCGCAGAGCTTCTTCGCAAACTTGCTCGATATCGCGCCGAGTGGCATCAGCCTTGAGAACGGTATGGTCGATCAGGGCGGCGATCGATCGGTCAAATGCGGATTCAGCAGGATCGGAGGAAGTCACTTCGGAAGACCCTCATCATAACACTCGACGCTCAGCGGACAATATTACACATGACCTCTCTGCAGGAGCGGTACCTCGAGGAATTAAAGCAGTTTCTGCGAATCCCAAGCATCTCCACCGACCCAGCGCGGACCGGCGACGTTCGAAGCTGCGCCGCATGGGTAGCCGAACGGCTGCGCGATGCCGGGCTCGAGAATGTTGAGCTGATTGAAGGCAGCGGGCATCCGCTGGTCTATGCGGATCTGCTGAAGGCGCCCGGCAAGCCGACGGTGCTCTTCTATGGCCACTACGACGTCCAGCCTGTAGAGCCGCTCGACGAATGGAAGTCGCCCCCCTTTGAGCCAGACATCCGGGGAGAAAACATCTACGCCCGAGGTGCCGCGGACGATAAAGGCCTGACGCTGATCCTGATCAAGGCCGTCGAAAGGCTGGCGAAGGAACGTGCCGGACTCCCGGTCAACGTCCGCTTTCTGATCGAGGGCGAGGAGGAGAGCGGGGGCGAACACGTTGCGGAGTTCGTTGCCTCCGGTGATGCGCGGCTGCAGGCGGATGCCGCTGTCATCTGCGATACCGAGATGTTCGCGCCGGAAATGCCCACGCTGTGCGTCGGTCTGCGCGGCATCATCTACGGCGAACTGCACGTGCAGGGAGCGGAAACCGATCTGCACTCGGGAGTGTACGGCGGCGCCGCACCTAATCCGATCATGGCCGTGGCAGAGATCCTCACTTCACTCAAGGACCGCGACGGTCGGATCAGGATTCCTGGTTTTCACGACCGCATCGTTGCCCCGTCTGAGGCGGAGTTCACCGCGTGGCAAACTCTTCCCTTCGATGAGGCGCATTACCTGCATGAGGAGATGAAGGCTTCCGCAATTACAGGAGAGCCCGAATTCTCTCTTTTCGAACGCCTCTGGGCGCGGCCAACACTGGAGGTGCACGGGATTCGGGGCGGGTTTACCGGCGAAGGAGCCAAGACCGTCATCCCAGCAAGGGCAGTGGCCAAGATCTCGCTTCGCCTCGTTGCAGACCAGGATCCGCAGGAGGCTTCGGAGCAGATGGCTCGCGCCGTTCAGGCCGCCTGCCCGCGCGGCGTCACGGCGGAGTGGAAAACCGTTCACGCAGCAGCCCCGTCACTGACGAAAACCGACAGCGTCTATATCAAGGCTGCAGCAGATGCGATGACGGAGGTTTTTGGAAACAAGACCGTGTACGTGCGGTCAGGTGGCTCCATTCCGATCGTCGGACTCTTTGACAGGCATCTCGGAATTCCAAGTGTGATGATGGGCTTCGGCCTGCCGGACGACAATCTGCACGCGCCGAATGAAAAGCTGTATCTGCCGAACTTCTTTCGCGGCATCGATGCCGTAGTGCGCTACCTGGAACTGCTGGGGAGGTGACCTGATGTATCGAATCGAGCGAGACACGATGGGCGAGATGCGCGTTCCCGAGGACGCGCTCTATGGCCCGCAGACACAGCGTGCAGTCGAGAACTTTCCAATCAGCTCATTGCGGTTGCCGCGCGCTTTTATCCGTGCCCTGGGACTTATCAAGGCGTGCGCTGCCGAAGTGAACGGGTTGCCTGAAGTCGCGCGTGCGGCAGCGGAAGTCGCTGACGGCAGGCACGACGCCCAGTTTGTCGTGGACGTGTTTCAGACAGGCAGCGGCACCTCGACGAACATGAACGCGAACGAGGTGATCGCGCGGCTTGCCGGAGCCCACCCGAACGACGACGTGAACCGCGGGCAGTCGAGTAATGACGTCTTTCCTTCCGCGATGCACGTCGCGGCAGCCACGGCCGTGACTTCCAGTCTGCTGCCTGCGATGCTATCTCTCGCAGAGGCTCTGTCCGCCAAGGCTCGCGAGTTCAACGAGGTGATTAAGATTGGCCGGACACACCTGCAGGATGCCGTACCCATGCGCCTGGGTCAGGAGTTCAGCGGGTACGCTGCGCAGGTCCGCAATTCTGCCACGCGCATAGAGGCGGCTCTGCCGGGCATCTGCGAACTGGCTCTCGGGGGCACCGCAGTCGGCACCGGATTGAATGCTCCTCAGGGATTTGCGGCCGCGGTGATCCAGAAGCTTGCCGAGCGTACCGGCCTCCCATTTGTCGAAGCCAGCAATCACTTTGAAGCACAAGCGTCGAAGGACGCGGTGGTCTTCCTCAGCGGAGCTCTGCGTACGTACGCGGTGGCGCTTACAAAGATCGCCAACGATACCCGGTGGCTGGGATCAGGCCCGCGCTGCGGCCTCGGTGAGTTGCAGCTTCCCGCCACCCAGCCCGGCTCCAGCATTATGCCGGGAAAAGTGAATCCGGTGATCGCCGAAAGTGTTCTGATGGTGTGCGCGCGCGTAATCGGAGCCGACGCGACGATTGCATGGTGTGGTGCCGCCGGAAATTTCGAGCTGAATGTGATGATGCCCGTCATGGCAGATGATCTGCTCGAGTCCAATGAACTGCTGACCTCGGCATCGCGCAACTTCGAGATGCGCCTGGTACGTGGCCTCGAGGCGCGCCGTGAACGTGCGGAGTCGCTGGTGGAACAGTCGCTGGCGATGGTGACTGTTCTGGCGCCGGAGATCGGGTACGACAAGGCGGCGGCTATCTCGAAGCAGGCATGGGCCAGTGGCAGAACGGTCCGCGAAGCCGCGCGTGAGCTGAGCGGTTTGAGTGAAGATCGGTTGAACGAGCTGTTAAATCCAGAGTCGCAGGCCGGAGGAGCCGCCGAGTGAACACCGTCAATATCGAAGGCGTAACGCTGCACCTTGCTCATCCCGACGAGCTCCCCGCTCAATGGGTAGGCCAGGAGGAACCCATGCGCCAGCTGCTCGCCGCATGGATGATTGTGGACCCGCGCGATGTGCCGATGAACCCGCGCCTGCTCGGTAAGCCGGGCGTGGGCAAGACCACTCTCGCGTACGCCGCAGCCAAGCGGACAGGCAGCGACGTATACATAATGCAGGCGACGGTCGATACCCGGCCTGAGGATCTGCTCGTTATGCCGGTAATCGAGGGCGCGGGTAAATTGCGCTACGTCGCATCTCCGCTCCTCACGGCCATGATTCAGGGCGCAGTTGCCGTACTTGATGAGGGCAACCGTATGAGTGAGAAAAGCTGGGCCAGTCTGGCGCCGCTGCTCGACACGCGCCGCTATGTCGAGTCCGTTGTCGCCGGCGTGAAGATTCATGCACATGAGAACTTCCGTCTCGTGGCCACAATGAATGACGACGCCAGCACCTTCGACCTGCCCGAGTACATCCACTCGCGTCTGCAGCCGCAAATCTTCCTCGACTTCCCGGAGCGGGATGAAGAGCTGCGCATCCTTCGCGAAAACCTGCCGTTCGCCGAAAACGAGATCCTCGACTACGTGACCGACTTCCTTCAGCTCGCTCACGGCGCCGACGAGAGGTACACGGTCCGCGACGGCATCAATATCGCACGATATTCCATGCGACTCCTGCGCAGCGATGAGTACGGCCTGCGCGAGGCAATCCACACTGCCGTCGAGCATACGCTCGGCGAAGAAGCCATGCGTTATGCTCGCGCCATCTGATGCTGCGCCCTTGACGTTCGGGCACCTGCGGTTCCTGCCGGTGCTGCCCGGCCGAATGGAGTTCGCCGCGGCCATTCGGCATGCGCTGCTGCGTGAGCAGCCCGAGGTGGTGGCGGTGGAGCTTCCGATTTCGCTTGAGAAGCCCTATCGCCGGGCCGTACGCCGCCTGCCGGAAATCTCTGTGCTGCTCTATCCAGGCGACGGCGAGGACGAAGGAATCTATGTCCCGGTGGAACCGGCGGACCCCTTTACCGAGGCGGTGCGAACGGCCGGTGAGCTGGACGCGCAGGTCGCGTTCATTGAGCCGGACCTGCTGCCCAAGCCGCACCTCGGCGACCGTGCACCTGATGCTTACGCCCTGCACTCGGTTGGTTACGACCGCTTCGTTGCACTCTACCGCGAGCACCGGAATCCTTCCGGACCTGTCGTCGAAGCACACGCGGCCGCCATAGCCTGGAAACTGCAGGGTACCGATCCCACTCGCCGGACCGCCGTCATTCTCTCGCTCAATATGCTTCATGCCGTCCTGCGAGCACTTGATGTTCCCCAGGAAGATCCGGAAGTAGGCAAGCCACGACAGGACGTTGAGCTGCTCAACCCTCACCCGGACTGCCTGGGCGAGATTCTGATCGAATACCCGTATCTGCAGAGCCGGTACGAAGAGTACCGAATGCTGCTGGACGATGCCGCTTTCATCGACAGGCCGCGCGTACAGCTGAGCGTGATGAAAGACGCCGAGCAGGTCTATCAGGAGAAGACGAAGGAGACTCTGGCTCACTGGCAGCGTCTGCTTGTCGCCCGCTACTCAAGGAATCTTGCCGCAATTACCGGCGACCTTACCTGCGGCGTGTTCGACATGTGCATTGCGGCTCGCTCAATTGTCGACGACAACTTCGGTTGGGAGGTTTGGGAGGCGGCAACGCGGTACCCTGCGCAGCGCGAGGAGAGCGATCTCGAAACCGCGCATCTCTCGGCTGAAGAGGTATGGCGGGGGACGCGCCGCCTTCGACTTCGGCGCCGCATGCCGCGCCATAAGCAGCAGCTCCGGCCCCAGTCGCTGAAGGCCAGAAAGAAGGAACGCCGGCCTGGTGAATGGGCCGAACAGCTTGATGGCAACGCGATCTGCTCTTATCCTCCCGAAGACCTGATCGTTGAGAATTATGGCCGGTTTCTGAAGCAGAAGGCCCGCAGTATCCTGTCCGAAGAGCGCGAACGCGTCGAGCCGTTCACCACGTCAATGCTGGACGGGATCGACATTCGCGAGACCATCCGGAACTGGCACGATAAGCGAATCTACGTTCGCCATCGTGAGCAGATCCATGGCGACACTGGCTCGGTGGTGGTCATCTTCGACGAAGATCTCGATGACGAGAAATACCCATGGCAGACGACCTGGCTCGGGGAACACCAGAACGAATCCGACATGGCGTTCTACTCGACGGATCCTTTC
>DASQEG010000864.1:0-2674 GCA_035633775.1 Bryobacteraceae bacterium | reverse complement strand
AAGGCTGCGTCGTCGAAGGCGGGCCAGATAGCTTTCTGTCGGTGAAACCCGCGGCACGGGAGCTTGCAACAGAACTCGGGCTGACCGAGGAGCTCATCGGATCCAACGACAGCAAGCGGGCGACCTGGATCTGGCGCGACGGACGCATGGTTCGTATGCCCGAGGGCATGACCATGATGGTTCCCGGCAAACTCAGGCCCATGATCACCACCAAGCTGTTGAGCTGGCCAGGCAAGCTGCGCGCTGGCATGGACCTGTTCCGTCGTCCCGCAGGTGAGAAACGGGACCGGTCTGTGTCAGAGTTCGTGATCGACCATTACGGCCCCGAGGTGCTTGAGTACATCGCCGAACCGATGCTTGCAGGCGTGTACGGAGGCGACCCTGCAGAGATGAGCATAGGCGCCGTTATGCCCATGTTTCTCGACTGGGAAGCACGTTACGGGAGTCTGACGCGTGCCGCTCGCGCCGAGGTGAAGGGCCGCAAGGGACCACTCTTCACGACCTTGCGACCCGGTCTTCAGACCCTTGTCGATACGCTGGTGGCCCAGTTGCGGCCAATGGTGATCCGCGGCACCGTCAAGCGCATTGAGAAGGGGTGGCGAGTGCGCATCGACGACGATTGGATGACCGCCGAGCACGTTGTCATCGCCTGCCGGGCTCACAACGTGCTGCCGGACCTGTTTCCACCATTGCCCTACAACAGTGCCAGCGTTATTGCGGTGGGCTACCGCCGAACTGATGTCCCGCAACCGCTCGAAGGTTTTGGCTTCCTTGTTCCGAAGGTGGAGCGCAAGTCTGTATCCGCAGGAACGTTCGTGAACAACAAGTTCGAAGGCCGTGCCCCGGCAGACAAGATTCTGATCCGACTGTTTACAACGGGTGGAAAGGCGGACTGGCGCGCCGAAGTAAGAGAGAAGCTCGGCATCACGGCGGAACCATTGTTCGTCCGTGAAAACAACTGGCCATCATCAATGCCCCAGTACAACGTCGGCCATGCGGAGAAGATCACCATAATCGAAGGCATGATCGCCGATCTCCCGGGGTTGCACATCGCCGGCAACGCCTATTACGGAATAGGCATTCCCGATTGCATCAGGATAGGCAAACAGGTGGCCGAGCGGATCGCTACCGCATCACAACGTAAGCAACGCCTGGCGTAACTTCGATTCGGTCGACGCCATGGCGTAAAGCGAAAGGTCTGCCGACCTTGGCATCAGGATAGTGCGGAATGAGATAGTTTTGAACGACCCAGTCCAGTGCGCCACCAGAGATAGGCACACCCGAGATCTGCACCTGTTCGAGGTGCACAGTTGCCTGGCCTCCGCCGGACTGTACCCGTGCGGTCACGCTCACCTCATGCTCCCCTTCCAACAGCTTCCTAAGGAGCCAGTTTGGTGGCTTGCCCTGTGACGTGCGCAGCTTCACGAAATCGATAAGCGCTGCACCTGATGCACGATTGTTGCCCTGCAACTGCACCGCCGGCCGACGGACGCCCGGCGGTGCCACCTTGGGCAGCTCGGTTTGTACGTAGGCGTTTAGCTCGGCGGCCGTCAGCGAGATGCGCTGCCCGGGCTTTACTTGCTTTTTATCGATCTGCTGGAACTTACGCTGGATGCTCGTGTACTGCTGGGACACGGCGGACGCGCCGGCAGCCAGCATGCAGACGGCGGCAAGGGCGCAGAGGCGGCGCATACCCCAAGGGATTCTGCCGGGCACAAGCGCGTTTCAACGGAACTCGTTTACGGCTTCCCGAACCCGCATCGCCTCTTCGTCGGTCATCTCCGGGAAGCATGGCAGTGTGAGCACGGCAGCGCATGCGCGCTCGGTCTGCGGAAGAGGTAACGTTTCGCCGATCACGGCTGTGACGGCCGGTTGCCGGTAATCGGGAACCGGGTAATGAACATCGGAAGCAATGCCGCGCTGCCGCAGGAAGTCTCTCAGGCGATCACGTTCGGCATGCTGTATGACCAGCAGGTGAACCACGTCGCTCTCGCTTCGACCGCGATCAATGCCCATCAAAGCAGCGAGATCCCGCCGCCGCTGGTTCCACCCGGTGAGCAAAGGCAGCTTTAGACGCAGCACAGCTGCCTGCAACTCGTCGAGCCTGCTATTCCTGCCTCCGGGCACTTCTGCGCGGTACCTTGCCGTCCAACCGTACTGCCTGAGCACACGTACCCTTTGCGCCAGCTCAGGGGAGCTCGTTACCACGGCACCGCCGTCGCCACAGGCCCCGAGATTCTTCGTGGGATAGAAGCTGAAGCAGCCTGCGACGCCCCAGGTACCGGCTCGTTTCCCATTCAGGACGGCGCCGTGAGACTGGGCACAATCTTCGATCACGGGTATCGGCGAAACAGCTTTGCAAATGGCCTCCACCGGTGCCATACGGCCGTAAAGATGCGTGACGACGACCGCGTCGGCGGACAGGGGGCTCAGCAGCTCTGGTGTGACATTCAGGGTATCGGGATCAACATCGACAAAGACCGGTGTTGCTCCACAGGCAAGAATCGCGGCCGTGCTGTACATCCCGGCATTTGCAACCGTCGCGACTCGGGATCCAGCGGTTACGCCCACCGCTCGCAACGCCAGCTCCAGCGCATCCGTTCCGTTGCCCGTCCCGACGCACTGGCGGGCTCCGCACCACGCCGCGAACTCCGATTCGAAGGCGTCCACTTCC
>DASQEG010000863.1:0-7150 GCA_035633775.1 Bryobacteraceae bacterium | reverse complement strand
AGTTCGCGAGCTGGTGGCCGGCAGCCTGGAAGCTCACTACATGAAAGGATATGGAGCGATCCAGATCGGAGTGCATCGTTTCAAACATCCGAAATCCGGAGAGCCCGACGGTATTGCCCGGTTCGTCCACCTCTGGCACTTCAAGGACGGATCGTGGAAGATCACTCGCGCACTGAGCTTCGACCACAAGGCTGCCGGTAAATGATGACCTTGCCGAACTCAGGACGCCCCAACCGCAACCGTAGATCTGAGGACCTCCAGGCCAACACGTGAGCCGACCGCTTAAACCGACGGTTCTGCCCCGAAGTTGATGCGGGCTGCGGTCCGGATTCCCGTCTGCAACCGCTGCACGGCGTACCTCATCAGCTGGTCGACCGCTCCCGGCTCGCGCAATCTCTCATCGATGGCGAGCATGGCGATCCCGTGCACGACAGCCCAGACGAACCTTGCCATCTGCACAGTGTCATCGGCGCGGACGGCGTTGTCGCCCTGTAGTGCGGAAAGGGCATCCTCAAGCGCCTGGAAGGCGCCTGCCGCCTCCCTGGCCAGTTCGGGCTCGTCTGCCTCCGGGTCGACGAAGCCGCCGAACATCACCCGATAATGCGATGCGTTCTCGGTGGCGAAGCGAACATACGCCGCGCCCATTGCTTCAAACGCCGGAAGTCCGCGCCCGCCCTCTTCCCACGCTGTCGCCAACTGCTGCCGAAGTGCGCGGAAACCTTCCGTCGCGACTGCGGCCAACAGCGCACGCTTGTCAGCAAAGTGACGGTACAGCGCAGTACGCGAAACACCGACTCGCGTGCCGATCTCGCGCAACGTTAGCCTGTCGACGCCTTCGGCGCGGATCGTCGCGAGAGCCTCGTCAAGCAGGGCGCGACGGAGGTTGCCGTGATGGTAGGACCGCTCCGACTTCGTTGTCTTCCGCGCGGACGGAGGCATGCAAGCTCATCTTAGTACGATCCGTGTTGACAGCGTCAACATGCTGAGGTATCCTGATGTTGACATCGATAACATAGGAGCCTGTATGAACACAATAGAACTCAGCGACAGGACGACTACGATGCCTCAAGTTCTGCCGTTGCTCCACCGCCTGTGGATTGCCAGCCCCCCGCTGACGGCCGTGGGAGCGCTGATGGCCATGGCGGCCGCCGGATCGCTGGTGGGCCTGTTTGTCGATTCGCGCATCATCACCGGCGCGCCTGCGTGGCTCAAGCCGCTGAAGTTCGCCCTCTCCACAACGGTTTACAGTCTGACGCTCGCGTGGATGTTCAGTCACCTGCCGAACTGGCCGCGCGTGCGCCGCGGTGTCGGCTGGACCACGGCACTCGTGTTCGTATTGGAGGTGGCGATCATTGACGCGCAGGCCTGGCGCGGAACGACCAGCCACTTCAACATGTCCACACCGCTCAACGCGGCACTCTTTGTCGTGATGGGAGCTGCGATCCTGCTGCAGACGTTGGTCAGCATAACGGTTGCTGTCGCGCTGTGGCGGCAGAGATTTGCTGACGAGTCCCTCGGATGGGCAATGCGGCTGGGAATGACTCTGACGATCATCGGGGCACTCACCGGTCCACTTATGACTCGCCCGACAGCGGCCCAGCTTGCCGAAGTGCGCGCGAGTGGGCGGATGACGGCTGCCGGCGCGCATACGGTCGGTGGCGTGGACGGCGGCCCCGGCTTGCCGGTCACAGGTTGGAGCCGGCAGCACGGTGACCTCCGAATACCACACTTCATCGGCCTGCACGCGATACAAGCGCTGGCACTCGTTGCCGTAGGTCTGCGGAGGTGGTGCCGACGGGAAGACATTCGCGTCAGGTGGATGTTGACGGCCGCCGCGAGCTACGCGTCGCTGTTTGTGTTGCTGCTCCTGCAGGCCTTGCGAGGGCAGAGCATTGTTGCCGGCGACAGTACCACGATTGCCTGCCTCATCATCTGGGCCGGTGCTACCGCGCTTGCTGTGGGCTGGATTGGCCTTCGCGCGGTTGCACCGCAGGCGACGGCTAGGGTTGCATAGCACTGCGGGGTGTGCGCACGTTCAAACCTCTTGGGTGTTCAGGGCACGCCGCACACGCCCCCATGTTACGTCTATGATTCGTGAGCGTGCGCATTCCCGTTACGGACAGGGACGCCGAAGTACGGATCGGAAATCTCAATGAGTGGTATGTAACCTGCGATGACGTGAACCGGCCTGACTACCTTCATCTCGACCTCGATCCCGTCCCCGGCCGCGTTCGTCTGGAGGAGCATCTGTGAATCTGCCGCTGCCAATTGAATTCGCGCCCATGGAAGCCGATACAGCGAAGGCCATTCCGCAAGGGCCGGAGTGGCAGTACGAACCCAAGTGGGACGGTTTCCGGGCACTGTGCTACAGGGATGGCGACGAAGCAGACATCCGCTCGAAAGCCGGGCAGCCCCTGGCACGCTACTTCACCGAGATGGTACAGGCGCTTCGTGCGATGGAGCCCCAACGGTTTGTACTCGATGGCGAGATCATTGTGGTCGTAGGCGGCAGACCGTCATTCGACCAGTTGCTGCAGCGCATCCATCCTGCCGAATCCCGCATTAAGAGGCTGGCTCATGAGACGCCTTCGAGCCTTGCGGTTTTTGACCTTCTCGTCAACGACGAAGGTGAATCGCTTGTCGACCAGCCGCTCCGTGAGAGGCGCAAAGCGCTTGAGGATTTTGCCGGCAAGTATCTGGCTTCGGCTACACGCCCGGTGCATTTAAGTCCCGTAACGTCTGAGTACGAGGAAGCGCGCCGCTGGTTCACCGAGATGGCCGGCGGCCTCGACGGCGTGATCGCGAAGCGCCTCGACTGCCCGTATGGCGCAGGCCAGCGGAACGCAATGCTCAAGATCAAGAATCTTCGCAGCGCGGACTGTGTGGTCGGCGGGTTTCGCTACGCGCAGAAAGGGAACCTGGTCGGGTCGATGCTGCTTGGCTTGTTCGACGACACGGGCTTGCTCCATCACGTCGGGTTCAGTTCCTCGTTTGCAGCGGCCGCAAAACCGGAACTAACAAGCAAACTGGAAGCGCTCGTCGGCCCGCCGGGGTTCACCGGTAACGCTCCGGGCGGTCCGAGCCGGTGGTCTACCGAGCGGTCCACACAATGGGTATCGCTGCGACACGAGCTTGTGGTGGAGGTTCAATATGATCACTTCACAGGCGGGCGGTTCCGGCACGGGACAAAATTCCTGCGCTGGCGTCCCGATAAGGCGCCCGCACAGTGCCGGATGGAACAGGTCGAGAAAGAGGCAGCGAGCCCACTGGATCTTCTGAGGTAAGTACCAAAGAAAAACGCACGGCAGGGGTTCCAGGCCGTGCGGCATTCGAGCAATGGAGTGGAGATTTCGAGCTGCACCTGGGTAGTGCAGTGGGACGGGCGTTTCTCTCGGACGAATGCTAACTAAACACCGATCTTGTCACCGTGCACTTTTGTAGAACCATCACTTGGTTCCGCAACTGGCACGCTGCCCAGACCATTCAGCCGATCCGCGATTTCCTTGCTCGGTTTGAATACAGCCGCTTTCCGTGCGGCGATGGTCATGGTCTCTCCGGTTCTCGGGTTTCGGCCCTGCCGTTCGGCCTTCTCGCTGACCTGAAAACTGCCGAAGCCGCGAAGATCGACCTTTTCACCTCGGGAGAGGGAATCGATGATGGCGGACATCACTGCGTCTACCATCTCTTCGGTATCCTTTTTAGTCCTTTGTGTAAGTGCGGATACTTGTTCAACGAGCTGAGACTTGGTCATTCGTACCTCTACGTTATCCGAAGTCAGCGAAGCAAGCTCAGGAACACGGTGAACGGGAAGGACACCCCAAAGCGGCGTGCGAGCTCTTTCACATCTACAACTCCTGACCCCATGGTTTCGGTCAGCAAGTGCTGAGGCATCGGGATATCCGCGGCTGTGCAATTCCCCTCTACCTCAAGTCGGTCGACTAGTTTGCTTCGGTAGAAAGTATCGTCGGAGACCCCATCCCCAACCTCATCTCTGTGGAGGATGAAGTGCGCGGCCAGCGTGATGAAGAGGTATTCCGCGTACGTCAGGGGACTGTGGTGGCCGCAGGTGTATCTCCGTTCGAAGGCGGCGGAGCCAGCAGCAGTGGTCGCCCCGGGGTGATCGCCGAATCCTGAGACTCTCGCCTGCTCACCTGCATCAACTTTGACTTCAGCGTTAGCCCTGGCCTACAATGAGAGTTCCCGACTCGTCGAAGCGTTGCATAAGTGGCGTTGGACGGTTCACACTGGCAGGCCTCATCGGCTCGCCGCATTAACGACGGTGGTTCCGGCTTCCGCGGCGTTTGACGACGCCGGTAAGCGAGCGGCCGGACGGACAGCGAAGCAGGTCTACCTTCGTCTTCGCGCCGACCCCATCGATACCAAAATCAGGATTCATGGCTGCACCCGGGCCTGTATTGTCAATGAAGTGGGACCGCATTAAGGTTTTCAGCGGCAGCGCTAATCCCGCGCTGACCAGCGATCTCTGCGAATGCCTGTCGATTGAGCCGGGCCAGATCTCCATCAAGCGATTCGCCGATGGTGAGATCCACCTGCAGATCCTCGAGAATGTTCGCGGCGCGGATGCTTTTGCGATTCAGCCGACCTGCACGCCGGTGGAGCAGAATCTGTTTGAGCTGCTGCTGATGATCGACGCGCTGAAGCGCGCCTCCTCCGGACGCATTACGGCGGTGCTGCCTTACTACGGCTACGCGCGGCAGGATCGCAAGGACCGTCCGAGAGTGCCCATCTCAGCAAAGCTGGTTGCCAGTGTGCTGGAACGTGCAGGCGCCGATCGTGTTCTTGCTGTAGATCTCCACGCAGCGCAGATTCAGGGCTTCTTCGACATTCCAGTGGATCACCTGTTTGCTTCGCCTGTGATGATCGAGCATTTCCGTGCCAGCAGCGCTGGCAACGTGACGGTCGTCTCGCCCGACGCCGGAGGTGTGGAGCGGGCCCGTGCCTTTGCCAAGCGTCTGAACGCGCCGCTGGCCATCATTGACAAGAGACGCGAACAGGCCAACGTAGCCGAGGTGATGAACATTATCGGTGACGTAAGGGGCCGGCGGTGCATCATGGTGGACGATCTCATCGACACAGCCGGAACGCTGGTGAACGGCGCCGACGCACTCTTTGAAGCGGGCGCCGAAAGCGTGTCCGCCTGTGCGACGCATCCGGTGCTGTCCGGGGAGGCCGTTCAGCGCATTGAGACTTCCCGGTTGACTGAAGTCGTGGTTACCAATTCGATTCCGCTGCGCGACGGTGCACGTGCCAGCGATAAGATCCGTGTTTTGTCGGTCGCTCCCCTGCTGGCACGAGCGATTCAGTCGATCCATGAAGGCGGGTCGATCAGCACGTTGTTTGTCTGACGGGATTGCCCTGTTTCTCTGGCTCAGTGGCCGGCGGCAGTGGCGGAAAGAAGCAAGCGCTGCGGGCGCAATCCTGCGGCAGGTTGGAGATATCGAATGAGAAAAGACATCACACTCACCGCCGAAGAGCGAGGCACGCGAGGCAAGAACGAGGCGCGGCGGCTTCGGGCACGCGGTCTCGCGCCGGCTGTCGTCTACGGTCCGGGTTCGGATCCGGTGGCGCTCGCGGTTAGCCCCAAAGAAATCAACGGGATCCTGCGCAGCTCTTCAGGTCACAATACGATCTTCGACATCGACATGGCGGGCCAGCGCTCGCCTGTGATGATCATCGATTGGCAGCATGACCCAATCAAGGGAAGGCTCCTGCACGTTGACCTGAAGCGAATCGATCCGGAGAAGCGCCTGTCGGTCAAGGTTCCGGTGCACACGCACGGTGAACCGAAGGGCGTGAAGATTCAGGGAGGCCTGCACGAAATCGTCACCCGTGAAATCGAGATCGAGTGCCTGCCGGATGATATTCCGGAGAGCTTTAACCTCGATGTCCTCGAGCTCATGCTGAACCAGGCAGTGCGCGCATCCGAGGTACCGCTGAGCGGGTCCATGCGCCTTGTGACGGCACCGGACACAGTCATCTCGCACGTCGTCGCGATCCGAACGTCCGCCGGCGATGCCGAAGAAGGTGCTGCTGCCACGCCAGAGCCTGAGGTCATCAAGAAGGGCAAGAAGGAAGAGGCAGCAACCGAGAAGAAGGACGACAAGAAAAAGAAGTAGCCTCCGGCACTGCTTCTTAGGTGGATGGTGGTCGGGCTTGGCAACCCTGGGCCCGAGTATGAGAGGACAATGCACAACCTGGGCTTTCTCGCTGTCGACCGGATTGCGGAGCGGCGGGGCATCCGGGTGGCGCGGCCGGAGTCGAAGGCTTTGGTCGGGCTGGGGACCGTGAGTGGGACTGAAGCAGTGCTGGTGAAGCCGCTGACGTTCATGAATCTCAGCGGTACGGCTGTAAAGCCTCTGGCCGATCGCTATGCAGTCCCCGCCGAACGCATTGTAGTGATTTACGACGAGCTGGATTTGCCCTGGACAGGGGTCAGACTCCGGCCGTCCGGGTCGGCTGGCGGGCATCACGGCGTTGAATCCGTTATCCGTCAGCTGGGCTCGCAGCAGTTTCCCCGGATCCGTTTGGGGATCCATCCGGGCCACACGATCAAGAGTGGCGCGGAGTACGTGCTTTCCCCGATTCGGAAAGCGCAACTGGAAGAACTGGACGAGGTGCTGGACCATGTGGCTTCAGCAGCCGAATCCATCATCGCCGAAGGCGTCGAAAAGGCCATGACGAGGTTCAATCGTCGCGCCCGAAGCGAAAAGCAAGAGGAATCATGAACCGGATTTACGAAGAGTTGTTTGTCCTCCGGCCGGATATCACCGAGGATGAAGTGACACCTGTCATCGAACAGGTCCGCACCGTCATCACTCAGGGCGGCGGAAGCATCGATAAGGAAGAGCGCTGGGGCGTCCGTAAGCTCGCCTACCGGGTTGAGAAGCGGAACGAGGGCTACTACGTCCTGCTGCAAATCTCAACTCCCGCTTCGACGATAAAGGAAGTTGAGCGTCGGCTGCGCGTTAATGACGCGGTGCTGAAATACCTCACCGTGCGAATCGACGAGAAGCTCAAGTGGCTGGAAAACCGGCGCAAGGAGCGCGAGAAGCGCGCAGCGCGCAAGCCCGCGCCGGTTCTGGCTCCGCCCGCAGCCGGTGACGAGTTGAGGCCTGCCGGGCCCGCCGTC
>DASQEG010000862.1:0-4238 GCA_035633775.1 Bryobacteraceae bacterium | reverse complement strand
GCAGCTCACGCCGACGGTTCCGAGAAGTCCATGAAGTGTGCACAAGCTTGTGTGAAGAGCGGCAAGTCACAGCCTGTGCTGGTTGTTGATGGCAAGGTGTACAAGCTCGGGAATGGCGAAAAGGCCGCCGAGCATGTTGGTCACAAGGTAACCGTCTCCGGCAATCTCGAGGGTGAGACAATCACCGTCGACACCGTAAAGATGGACTAACGTCAGCTACTTCGGGGCAGGTTTACTGAAGCTTGCCCCTACCCCTCACCTCCCAAACCTCCACCACCCGATCGTCCTCCACCCCGTAAATCTTTTCGTGCAGGTTCACAGCCGTGCAGATGTGATTCGGCAGCACGCGAACACGATCACCCACCTTCCACGGTGAATCGCCCGCCACCTTAAAGAACCCGTGCTCCTCGTTCATCTTCTCGAAAAGCACGTCCGGTGCCTCCGGGATGTGCCCGAAGCCCTCCGCACCATCAGCGCTGGAGCGGTCTGACGAGAAGGTCTTCGAGCCCCCGTCGACAATCACCCGTCCCGGAACAGCCGTGGAAACAACGGTGGCGAGCACCGTGGCCGCGCAGTCCGCTTCGGTGCAGCCCCCGAGCAACCAGGTGTTGCGGTCGTTGAAGACGTACGTTCCCGGGCGAATCTCGTTCATCGCAGGCACCAGATGGGAACGAAACAGTGCGGGCGTTGAGCCTCCACTGACTATCGGCAGTTCGATTCCTGCGGCTCGGCAAATCGCGACGGTCTCCTCTAGAAGGGTGTTGTGCCGGGTAAGCGCGTCGTCACCGGCAGGTCCCATTTCCTTGATGTGCCCGGGATAGAAGGCAACGCCACCAACGGTCAGGCCCGGTAAACGATCGATTTCCTGCAGAAGTTCAAGCAGTTCCTGACCGGGCTGCACGCCCACGCGGCGAAGTCCGACGTCCATTTCGGCGAGCACGTGGATCGTGACACCCGCCGCGGACGCTGCGTCGGAGAGAGCGGCCGCCGCTTCGGCGCTGTCGAGCGCCACCGTGACCTGCGTTCGGCGGGCGAGTTCCACGGCTCGCTGAAGCTTCGCCAGGCCGACAACGGGATACGCCAGCAGCAGGTCTGGAGGATCGGCCGAGAGCATCACCTCGGCCTCCGTCGTTTTCGCCACGGTCAGGCCGACGGCACCAAGCTCAAGCTGCCGTTTCGCCAGCTCGGGGATCTTGTGTGTCTTCGTATGCGGCCGCAGGCGAACTCCATTGGCGCGAGCGTACTCCGCCGTACGTCGAAGGTTCTGCTCGAGAACCCGGACATCCACAACGATGGCCGGGGTGTCGATATCGCCGAGAAAACGAGGGCTCACTTTACGAAATCCAGCATCAGCGTACCGCCTGCGCCTTTGTACATAAGTTCCAGATCCTTGGGTTTGTGTTTGCCTTCGAGCACGAAATACAGGAGTCCCTTCACACTTTCGTTTACCGCGCCTTCCGGCAGTTCTCTCGCGCGCAGTGCGCCGAGGAGCGGATTCTCGGCCTTCTCCGTATCGTTTTTGACGGTACTTTTTGTCTCCGCGGGTTCGGCTCCGGAGACCACGTCATCGCCGCCGATGCGTTGCGGGCGCGTCCCGGTGCCGGGCATACCGCCCCAGATGGGGCCTCGATTGGGATTCATCATGCCTCCCGCCGCGCCGGGACCGCGCGAGGTGACCATCATGGTTCCCGAACCGGCAATCTGAGCCGGGTGCAGAGCCTGACTCCGCTGTCCGTCGCGACGCGAAAGCAGCGTAAAGTCATCGCGCGAGATCACCACTTTCGTGCCGTCCTCTTTGGTTATCGCCTCGACGCTCACCACGATCATGTCGTGGCCCGGGTCGATGCCAAGAAGCAGGCCCGCCGCCTCCCTGCCGGAAGCTACCGAACCTTTCAGGTCAATCGCGTCATTTCCCGCCTGCGCGGGCGGGACGGGCTTGTCGGCCGCAAACGTCGAGACAGAGAGAACAAACAGCAAATAGCACAGCAAACGCACGGCGAAACCTCTGGTGGTGATTATAGTCCGTATTCGCTAGAATAAGACTGATCCTCAACCAGTTTGCCGTGCGTCCTCAGGAAACCCGCGCCGGACGGCGAACGTCTGGTGAGAAGTCGCAGAGTGGAAAGGAATTCGCCTCAGCATGAAGTTCTCCAGGCTTCGATGCCTGACAGCCCTGGTAGTTTGCGCAGCGTCTTCGCTCGCCTGGGCTCAATCGAATCCGCCCCAACAACCCTCTCCCGCTAAACCGAAACCGGCGCAGAGCCCGTTTGAATCCGTCCCGACCACACCGCAGCCAGCTACCCCGGCCAAGCCACAGCTGGAGGCACCGAAGGCCGCACCTCAGCAGCCTGGGGTCACGGCGGCGCCGGAGAGTATTGTTGAGGCGATCGAGTTCCGCGGTTCGCGTCGCGTGCCTCAGGACACGCTGCGAGCTTTGATTTTCTCCAAGCAGGGCGACCGCCTCGACGAAGAGGCTCTGCATCGCGACTTCATGGCGCTTTGGAATACGGGGCGCTTCGACGATATCCGTCTGGAGCGTGAAGCAGGACCGAACGGCGGTTGGATCGTAAGATTCGTCGTGACAGAACGGCGGGTAGTTCGCTCGATCAAGTACGACGGGGCCAAAAGCGTCACCGTCTCCGAAATTCTCGACCGCTTCAAGGAGCGGAAGGTCGGACTGTCGGTCGAAGCGCAGTACGACCCGAACAGGGTTCAGCGCGCAGCAGTAGTCCTGAAGGAGTTCCTCTCTGAACGCGGCCGCCAGTTCGCCACCGTGGAACCCGAGATCCGCCAAATTCCGCCGTCCTCGCTGGAGGTCACGTTCAAAGTGAACGAGGGCCCCAAGGTAAAGGTCGGGAAGATCGAGATCCAGGGCAACGCAGTGTTCAGCGATCGTGTCGTGCGACGCGCAATGCGTAATCTCCGCCCGGTCGGCATCCCGCATTCAGTCCTGTTTGAGAATCTCTTCGCCAAGAGCTTCGACCGGAGCAAACTCGACATCGACGAAGAGATGATCCGGAACTTCTATCAGGAGCGTGGCTACTTCACGGCACGCGTAATCGATTCCAAAGTCGAGATGCGTGACGTGGGAGGCCAGGGCTTCCGCATCCCCGTGTTCAAGCCCAACAAGCCGGGCAAGCGTGCCGACGTGGCGCTCACCGTGGAAGAAGGCAAGCTTTTCAAGCTGAACAAGATCAACTTCGTCGGTGTGAAGCTGTTCCGCGCGCCGGACTCGCTGATGCGGCCGATTTTCGGTATGCAGGAAGCCGACGTATTCTCCACCGCTAAGCTCCGCAAAGGCATGGAGAGCCTGCGAAAGCTCTACGGCGAATTCGGCTACATCGACATGGTGCCGGAGCCTGAGCCGCAGCCGATTCCCGGCAGCGACAAGATCGACCTGACGTTCAACATCGATGAAGGCAAGCAGTTCTTTGTTCGTCGCATCGACTTCTCCGGAAACACCACAACGCGTGACAAGGTCATCCGCCGCGAGATCCTGATCGACGAGGGCCAGATCTACAATACCCGCTTGTGGGAGATCAGCGTCCTGCGGTTGAACCAGCTGGGGTACTTCGAACAGCTTAAGGCGGAGGAAGCTGCGACCATCAACCGCGACCCAAAGACAAACACGGTCGACATCACGCTTAAGGTGAAGGAGCGCGGCAAGAACTCGATCCAGCTGAATGGCGGCGTGTCGGGTATCGCCGGTAGCTTTATCGGCTTCTCGTATTCAACCAACAATTTCCTCGGCCTTGGCGAGACACTCAGCATCGACTCGCAGCTCGGCGACCGTATCCGCAACGTGACCTTCGGGTTCACCGAGCCGTACTTCCTCGACAGGCCGATGCAGGTTGGCTTCACGATCTACACTACGCGCTTCAACTACGACATGGCTCGTGAGGTGTCGCTGTTCTCAGGCCGGAACCTGATCCCGCTCTATGAGCAGCTGGGTCGCGACAACCTGATGAACTACGTCTCAAACGGCTACGGTTTCACGACGTTCATGAGCTATCCCATGAAGCGGCTGAGCTTCGCACGTCTGGGCCTCAGTTTTGGCTACGACACGTCGAACATCACCACGCTGACGGGCGCGTCGAAGACCTACTTCGAATACATCAACTTCCAGGGCCTGAGCGGGCCGAACTCGCTCAGCGGCATCCGAACCAGCAAAGTGGTTCCGTCGTTCAGCTACAACACCATCGATCACCCGATTACGCCGACGCGTGGTAAGTCGCTGT
>DASQEG010000861.1:0-4406 GCA_035633775.1 Bryobacteraceae bacterium | reverse complement strand
GGTACCGTACTTGGCCGCCTCGGTCCGGTGACAGTGACCGCCAGTACGAGCGGGTCGAAGCTCGGTTCGGCGACCTGGACGGTTGCGGGGCCGCAACGGTTCGAAGCACCTCTCGCCCCAGGACGCGTTCCAGACGTGATGGCGTTCGAATTCAGCCTCGACAAATTTTTTCGGGCTGGCGAGGTGGACGAGCGTGAACTGGGTCTGGTAGTCCGACAAGTGGGGCTCGAGATCCGGTAACCGGCCAAAATTTCCTCAACGTCTTCTTTTTTTCTGCGCTGATGCGCGTTCTTTTCTGGGTCAGGCATGGCCAGACGGTTCCGAACGTGGGTTTAAGCGCGCACAGATTGGGGTAAGGCAAGCTACAGTTGATGGTTTTCAACGAGTTGCGAAACATGGCGTCACGATCGGGATGGCGTTCTCGTATTGGCACGGGGATTGCTAATGGGTGTGCTATGATTCTGGGGATCTTCCCCCGGGTTAGCTCGGGTGAGCGGCAGCGGGCAAGCAGTACTGCAGCATCACCGGGAAGTGGAGCTACCTCGAAGGATCTGAAACTTTAGAGAGAATATTGCGTCTAAACGCACTTGAATCGATAAGAAAAAACAAGAACAAAAGACACGAAGGAGTTAGCAATGACGAAGACCGAACTCGCCAAATACAAACAGATCCTGGAAGAGAGGCAGGCCGAACTGGTCGGCGTTCTCCGCAACCGGGACGCCATCACGATCGAGAAGAGCCCTGACGCCCTTGATGAGGTGCAGAACGCTGCCGAACGTGAACTGGCTATCCGCAACCTCGACCGCGAATCCAATCTTCTGCGCAACGTCCGGGCAGCGCTGCGCCGAATCGATGAGGGTACGTTCGGAACCTGCGTGCACTGCGAAGAGGAGATTAGTCCTAAGCGCATCGCCGCCGTACCATGGACACCCTTCTGCATCGATTGCCAGGAACAGGCTGACAAGGCTCAGGAAGAGGGCAATACCGAGACCCTCGAAGAGCTGCTCGTCAACGCCGCCTAAGTTTGAGCTTCAGCGGGCAGGGGCACTCCGGAGCGGGTGTCCCTGCCACGCGAGTCCCGTTCAATCGCCTGCATCAGCCTCTCTCCTGCATCCGTGATTTCCCTTACTGCTTTATCAAACGCTTCCTGATTCGCTTTCGACGGCTTGCGAAAGCCTGAGATCTTCCTTACGTACTGAAGTGCCGCCGCGCTCAGCTCGTCGCGTGTTGCCGCTGCCTCGGGACGCCGCAGCACTTTGATGCTCCTGCACATACGTTCATGTGTAGCAGAAGGCCGGACCCTTGCATCCTAGTCGGCATGAACGCGATGATCAGTGGAGCTACGGCTGCCGTTGTCCTCACGGCAATGCACGAGTGCACCCGCAAGAATGTCGATGAAGCACCGCGGGCTGACCTGCTCGGAATGCGCGCGATTGCCAAAGCCGCTGAATCGATCGGAAGTGCACCTCCGGACAGGCTGCGCACGTGGGCACTGGGCGGGGATCTTGTGGCCAATTCGCTTTATTACGGAATGGCTGTGGCACTCGCGCCCAAAGCTCCGGTGGTGGCTGGAGCATTTGCCGGATGTGCGGCGGCGGCAGGTCTCGTGTTCCTTCCCGGACCTCTGGGACTTGGTGAAGATGCGGTGAACCGGACTCGCGCTACAGAGGCGCTCGGCGCCTCGATGTACATCCTGGCCGGCTTTGTGGCCGGATGCACGTACCGGTGGCTTGATCAGCGGTAGCCATTCGTCGCTCGTCGGGCACGCTCAGTCACCGGCCCCCATAGCGTGGTAAACCAGATCGCGGAAGCGCAAGTACCATTCGGGCCCGGCGGGCGGAGTTGCAGGAGCTTTGCACCACCTGGAAATGTCGGTAACTCCCGCGGCTTTAGTGAACAAAGGCTGCAATTCCAGGGTTGCACCCAAAGCTATGTGTTGCGCGACGTTGCGCCGAAGCAGTTCACGGCCTGTGGTCTGACCCGGCGGATCCGTCGCGGGCGCCAGCTTCCCGCCGCACAGTTTCGCTCGAAGGAAAGGGTAAGCGACCGCGTCCGCAGGAGCCCCGAGTTCCGGCAACTCCGGAAGTGCCAACTGCTTGGTTGCGGGAACAACGGGCTGCTGAATGCGCACTTCCATCGGGTAGACGATCCAGTCCTGGACCGACTCCGGCCAAAGCTGCGGCTCCACTTTCACCCTGTCCACTTCCGCCTTCGCGTCGACCCACATATCAAGCCAGAACGATACGACCTTTTGGCCAGGAACACGGAAGTCCGTCGCGAAACCCTGATAAGGGATGGCTACTTTGGTCAAAGTATCAGGAAGGTAGCCGTCGGGCGTCTCGACCCAGTTCTCGCGGTACAGCGTGGCGCGGACCGCGTTTTCGGGGTTTTGACCAATGTCGAGGAAGTAGCCTCCCGGCTTGTCCAGTTCCACGACGATTCGAAGTGACGAAAAGGCGTTACGCGGAATTCCGGGCGACAGAATGTGTCGGGGTTGTACCGCGCCACGATCGGCCTTGACAACCTGGCCGGTGGGATCGACTCTAGTGAACGGCGAGTAAACGAGGACCTTCTCGGCTCGGACGAGCGCTGCTGCTGTAACCATCAGGAGAGCTGTTCTCACTGCACACGCCTTAGTACGAGGGCCGAGTTCTTGCTGCCGAAAGCAATGCAGTTAGCAAGGGCGTACTCAAAGTCAACCTGCCGCGCCGCCTGCGGAACGTAATCGAGGTCGCATTCGGGAGCAGGCTGGTTCAGATTGATAGTTGGGTGCACCGTGCCTTCCTGCATACCCAGCAGGGTCGCGGCAATTCCGGCCGCTCCGCACGCGCCCTGCGGGTGACCGATTAAGCTTTTCAGTGACGAGCCCGGCAGCGACTTTGCATGGCGACCGAAGGCCAGATGCATCGCTCTGGTTTCGATGCGATCGTTCAATTCGGTCGATGTACCGTGGTACTGAACGTAGCCAACGGCTTCGGGCTGAATACCGGCTTCCTCGAGCGCAAGCCCGATGGCACGAGCGGGTTCTTCGCCACATTCTTCCAGGCGCACCCGGTGGTACGCCTCGCACGTGGAGCCGTAGCCGGCGATCTCTCCGTAGACGTGCGCTCCGCGTGCCCGCGCATGATCGAGTCTTTCGAGCACGAAGAACCAGGCGCCTTCAGCGAGCACAAAGCCATCACGATCACTCGAAAAAGGGCGGGAGCCATGCTCGGGCTTGCCGTTCCAGCGGGTGGTCATAATTCGCATGAGCTGAAAGCCCCGCAGGATCAGGGGAGCTATTGGAGCATCGACGCCTCCGGCGATCATGTACTCCAGGCCCTTGCGCTGCAACTGCATGGTGGCGTATCCAATAGCGTCGGTCGATGAGGTGCAGCCGCTTGTCACGACGT
Organism: Bryobacteraceae bacterium; assembly: GCA_035633775.1. Lineage (GTDB taxonomy): Bacteria > Acidobacteriota > Terriglobia > Bryobacterales > Bryobacteraceae > JAWXCM01. The sequence continues at coordinate 1,014 of DASQEG010000861.1, read as the reverse complement.
GACTGAGCCCGCGAAATCCGAAGCGCATCGAGTACTCGCTCGACAAGGTGCCTGGCGTTGACGTGGGAATAACGTAAACGCTGCATTGCTTCTGCCGACCTTCGTAGTAGAAGCGGTATTGCTCCGCTGTCCATTCCTGGCTGGCACCGCCCGTTCCGGTAACAATCCCCATGCGTCTGAGTTCGTCGCGGGACATGCGTTCGGGCTCGAGTCCAGCATCAACAAGAGCTTCGGAGATGGCAGCCACGCCGAGGGGCACGACACGGGAAACGTGGGGCCGATCCTTCGGCGTAACCCACGCGTCCTCGTCGAAGTCCGGCACCTCGCCTGCGATCTGGACCTGAAAGCCCTCCGGGTCGAAGCGAGTGATGCGCCTGACGCCGCTCACGCCGTCTCTCGTCGCGTTCCAGAACGCTTGCTTTCCAATGCCGTTTGGACTTACGCAGCCGATTCCCGTGATGACGATGCGCGCACTCATTCCCTGACGTCCATGCGGGTTAATGTACCAGCGATTGCTGTTAGTCCTTTCAGCGGCGATTGAGCAGCCACATGATTCCGGTGAGCAACAGACTAAGGATGATGCTGGTAACAACAGGGAAGTAGAACGTGAAGTTCCCGCGCCGATAAACTATGTCTCCAGGCAGACGACCGGCTGCGGTGAACCTGCTCAGGAGTGAGATAAGCAGTCCGGCAATCAGCAGGACTGCTCCAAGCAGAATCAAGGTGCGCCCAAAACCCATACGTCTCTAGACGCTGGCTCGGGGCGCTTGCTACTGACTGATTGAGAACGTTCGTCCGCGGTGCTGACCAATCAGAATCTGCACCATGCGATGTGCGATCAGCTCGTGCAAGGTGAGCAGTTCTTTGTTCGCTTCGAAAACGGCCTGAGCGTTCTGGGGTTCACTGACCGGAGCCCCCGCATTTAGAGCCGCTTGTGCTTCGCTGATGATCGGGTCAGAAAGCACCTCGCCCGCCATGTCCCAAAGAGTGATGAAGCGGTCGACGGCGGTCGGG
>DASQEG010000860.1:0-9180 GCA_035633775.1 Bryobacteraceae bacterium | reverse complement strand
AAGAGTGCTAAAGCTGGTGGAGCGGTAGTCCTTCAGCTTGGTGCGCTCCCAATTTGTGTACCAGAAGGTCTTGTTGCGGCCGTTGTAGATCTTCGGCAGCATGACGGGACCGCCAGCCGAAAAGCCGTAGTTGTGCTGTTTGAACGGCTGCCGGCTGATGCCGCCGGCGTTGTTGTTGAAGCCATTCGCGCGGAGCGCATCGTTCTGGTTGTAGTAGTAGGCGCTGCCGTGCAACTCGTTGGTGCCGCTCTTCGTGACGAAGTTCGCCACCGCAGTCTGGCCGCCGGAGTACTGTGCACTCACCGTGCCGGTCTGCAGTTTGAATTCGCTGATGGATTCGGCCGAGGGGCTGAACTCGTTGTTGGAACCGCCCTGCAGATCCATACGGCCGAGCGGGATACCGTCGATCAGAATCTCATGCGAATAGAACTGGCCGCCGTTGATGGAGCCCTGAAATGTATCGCCGACGGATCCGGGAAGACTGGTGAAGATGAATTGCTGGATCTGGCGCCGGCCGTCGCCAACGACGATGGGCCAGGTGTCGAATTCTTTCTCGCTGACATAGCTGCCGATCTCGGCCGTACCGGTTTCGAGCAGCGGTGTCTCGGCCGTCACGGTAATTTGCTCCGATGTGTTGCCGACTTCCATGATGAAGTCGACGGTCAGGGTCTGCGCGACGGAGAGATTGACGTTGTCGCGAATGACCGACTTAAAGCCCGGAGCCGTGATATTGAACCGGTAGGTGCCCGGCTGCAGATACGGCAGACGGTACACACCCGCCGAAGTCGTTGTGGCATTCGTCTCGACGCCTGTGTCGACATTGGTTGCCTTTACCGTTGCGTTCGGAAGGACCGCTCCGGACGGATCCGACACTGTTCCATTAAAAGTTCCGCGTTCCCCCTGCGCGCACAAAAGCGCTGCAGTAAGGAAAGGAAGAAGGGCAATCTTCCACCCCATTCAACTAACCTCCTGGCACAACTGTGCGATGACGCACGTGTGCATTTGCTTGTGATGACGGTAACGTGAATACATTAGACATGTCAACCGACCTCACCAGGCGGATGCCGGGTGCAAACCCGCGTGATTGCAGGCGGGGATGGCCTATTGGGACCTGCCGAGGAGAGAAGAGTCGCATGCACCAAGTACCGATCGGCGTCGCCCCCGCCTTCACTGCGGCCTGCGTGTCGTACCGAGTCTCCCCGATCACAACGGTGTTTTCCGGCGCCACGCCAAGGCGCGCCATAGAGGCTTCGAAGCGTCGAACAGGCAGCGCGGAGATCAAGGCATCAAGCCTCTAAAGCTTCGGCTCAGCCCGGGTCCGGCACTTTCAGGGCAGAAGTGCGATCGGGACTGAGTACCCGACGCAGCCACGTTTCGAGATCGGTGTCCAGCTGGTCGCGGCACGCATCGAGTCCATGGCGGCAGCCTGGGTACAAAAACAGCTCCTTCGGCTCACCCGCCAAAGCGTACAGGGTGGTTGAGCAGGATGCCGGCAGGATCTCGTCGTCTTCCCCATGCGCGAGGAAAACAGGGCGAGGCCGCAGTTGCGCAATGCTCGTAGCTCCCGAAGTCTGCGAGCTGAGCGCAGCCACCGCTATTACCCTGGGCACAACCAGAGCGGAAGAGATTACGACGGCACCGCCGAACGAGTGCCCAACCAGTACGAACGATTCATGCCCACGACTGCGAGCATACTCGGTCCCGATTTGAACGTCAGCGACGCACCACCGCAGATCGCCCGGCCGCCGGTAGTCGATCTGAAGCGAGGCAGCTACGTCTGGAGCGAGCCGCTGCCCGAGGCGCTCGTAAACGCCGCCAGCGGGACCTCCAACGCCTCCGCCCGATCCAAAAACCCAAATCACGGCGGGAACGCCGGCGGTGCCGCCATGGAACCTCGCCCGTATAGGGCCGGCGGTTGTTTTCAGAACCAGGTCCTGCGCACCGTCACGCGCGCTTAGGCTTTCCACTTCGAGCAGAGCGGGTGCAGTCGGATTGTTGGAGTGCGGCACAGCGGTTGGACTCGACAGCTGCGGTTTGCGGTTCAGGCCCCTCCTTATAATCGGAGGGTGCCCTACCCTGTCACGCTGATTCCCGGAGATGGTATCGGACCCGAAGTAGCGGATGCAACCGTGCGCGCTGTCGATGCCACGGGCGTCGCCATCGACTGGCATCGCGTCGAGCTGACGGCTGACATCATTCAGAACTCGGGACAGGTGCTGCCTGCTTATGTGCTGGAGTCGTTGTCGAGGACGAAGCTGGGACTGAAAGGCCCGGTGACCACCCCTGTAGCGGGCGGCTTCTCGAGTGTGAATGTCGCTTTACGAAAGCGTATGGACCTGTACTCGAACGTTCGCCCGGTTCGCACCATGCCCGGTATCAAGACGCGCTACTCCGATGTGCCGATCGATATGGTCATCTTTCGGGAGAACACCGAGGACGTGTACTCCGGGCTGGAACACGAGATCGTTCCCGACGTGATGCAGAGCCTGAAGATCATCACTCGCCGGGCCTCGATTCGCATAGCCGAATCGGCTTTCCGGTATGCCCAGAAGCACGGGCGCAAGAAAGTCATTGCGGTGCACAAGGCGAACATCATGAAGCTGAGCGACGGCCTCTTCCTTCGGTGTTGCCGCGAGGTCGCCGAACGCAACCCCGGGATCGAGTACAAGGAGCTCATCGTCGACAATGCGGCAATGCAAATCGTCATACGGCCGGAAACCTTCGACGTGCTGCTGTTGCCCAACCTGTACGGCGATATTGTGTCCGACCTCGCTGCGGGGCTGGTAGGAGGCCTGGGGCTGGCACCAGGTGCCAATATCGGCGACGGCTGCGCGGTTTTCGAAGCGGTTCACGGTAGTGCTCCGGACATAGCCGGCAAAGGCATCGCCAACCCGACGGCGCTGATGCTGTCGGCGGTGATGATGCTGAACTATCTGGGTGAACTCGACGCAGCGACACGTTTACGCAATGCCATCGAGACTGTTTATCGTGAGGCCAGGGTGCTGCCCAGCGATGTCGGGGGCACAGCCGGCACCGCCGTGTTTACCGACGCGATCTGCGCTGGTTTGAAGTCGTGAGATCAGACGGTCACGTGCTGCGGAGTAACGTCTGCACCTTCGGCGGCGCATCTACTTTAGCCTCATGTATCGATTCGTTCTAGTCTTAACGGCTGTGGCCGTGGCCGGTTTGTGCGCGGACTGGCCTCGGTGGCGCGGGCCGCTCGACAACGGCGTGGCCGAAGGTAACCCTCCCCTCGAGTGGAGTGACACCAGAAACATTGGCTGGAAGGTCGCTATACCCGGGCTCGGTCACTCATCGCCGATCGTGACCGGAGACCGCCTTTTTCTCACAACCGCGGTGCCGGTTGCGGGAGGTCCGTCGCAGCGCGAGGAGCAGGGTGGCGGCGGCTTTGGCCAGGGTGCGACCGGGTTACAACCGGAGCACAAGCTACAAGTTATGTGCTTGGACCGGCGCACCGGCAAACTCCTCTGGGAGCGCACTGCTGTGACGGTGAAACCTCACGAAGGCTTTCACCGGCGGTACGGCAGCTTCGCTTCGAACTCGCCCGTAACCGACGGCAAGCGGCTGTACACGTTCTTTGGCTCCCATGGAGCTTACGCCTATGACCTGAACGGAAAACTTCTCTGGTCATGGGATCCAGGCATCAGGATGGAGATGCGAAATGCCTTCGGCGAGGGTGTTGCCGCGGTGCTGGACGGTTCCACACTGCTGCTGAACTTCGATCACGAAGGCGAGGACTTCCTGCAGGCACTTGATGCCGGTACGGGCAAGCCACGCTGGCGGGTGCCGCGGCAGGAGGTCAGCAACTGGGCGCCTCCGCTTGTGGTCGAGCATCAGGGCACTCGACAGGTGATCGTGTCCGCGCCTAACAAGGTGCGCAGCTACGATGTTCGCAATGGTGAGCTGATCTGGGAGTGCTCAGGCCTGGGTCTGAATACAATACCCGCACCCGTGACGGCGAACGGAATCGTTTACGTCATGAGCGGCTTTCGGAATCCAAACCTGCTCGCCATCAAGCTTGGACGGAAGGGCGACCTGACCGGGACGGATGCCGTATTGTGGACCACGAACCGTGGAACCTCCTACACGCCATCGCCCGTGTTGCATGAAGGCAAGCTCTACATGCTTACCGACTCGGGCATGCTGAGTTGCCTCGACGCAGCGACGGGAAAACCGTTCTACGAACGTGTGCGTCTGCCGAAGCCATACAATTTCAAAGCATCCCCCGTCGCGGTGAACGGTCGGCTTTATCTGTCGAGCGAGGATGGCGATGTCATCGTGGTTGGAATGGGTGAAAAGTTTGAGGTACTCAAGACGAACACGCTAGCCGACCAGAGCTTCATTGCAACTCCGGCCGTCGTCAACGGAGATATGTATCTGCGCAGCACGTCGCAGCTATTTTGCATACGCGAGTCTGCTGCGAGGCAAAAATAAGATTCAGTCTTGACATGCTACATATGTGGCAGTATGCTACATCTGTGGCAGCAACAGAGCAGTCCGGTCAGGCCGAGAAACTGACACGCCGGGAGCGCGAGATCATGGACGCGATCTTCGCTCTCGGCGATCGTGCGACGGCGGAGGAGATCCGCCAGCGCCTTTCCGATCCGCCGAGCTACTCGGCCGTTCGGACGATGCTGTCCCGGTTGGAATCCAAAGGACACATTCGTCACAGCGCGGAAGGCCTGCGCTACGTGTACGCACCTGCGACGTCGAGAAAGTCCGTTCAGCGTACGGCGCTCGAGAAACTGGTTCACGTTTTCTTTCGCGGATCAGCAGCAGATACAGCAGCTGCGCTGCTGCATCAGCAGCGGTGGTCGGACGACGACCTTGACGCGCTTAGCGCTGAAATCGAAGCGGTTCGCAAACAGAGGAGAAGCTCGTGATGGAGTTTATACGAACGGTCGTTCTGCAACTCAGTTCTACGCCTGAGTTCGATCTGCTTGGCAAGGTCACTTTGCTGTTTATCTGTGGGCTCCTCTGTCTGTCAATTAGCAAGGGCCGCGCTGCGTACGTCCGCCACCTGATCGGAACCGCAACCTTTGCGGGTGTCCTTCTCGTACCCCTTGTGATGGTCCTGGCGCCGCCGGTTCGTGTGCCCGTTCGCGTCGCTTTCACTGCTGCTTCGATCGGTCAGCCGACCGCACCAGCAGTCCAGCCCTCAGTTGTTGCTGCGCTACCGCTGAGCGCAGGCCGTGGGGAGGACCAGGGAGGCCCTGCATGGCCGTCGGCCGCCTCCGTTGTGCTGGGCCTCTGGATTGCCGGAACAGCCTTCGTTCTGTTCAGATTCAGTGCTCAACTGCTTCGGCTGCACCGATTGAAACGCTCCGGCGTTCCGTCCGCATGGCTCGGTGCACGGACACAGGAACTCGCAATTCAACGTGGCATCGATCGCAACGTTACCGTACTGACGCACTCGTCGATTTCAGGACCACTCACGTGCGGATTCATCCGTCCCGTGATTCTCCTGCCCGAAGATGCTCAGTCCTGGGATGGCGGCGATCTCCGCCGTGCTCTGATACATGAACTGGAGCATATACGGCGCTTCGACTGGGCAGTGCAGACGCTCGCGCGCACCGCAACTGCGCTCTACTGGTTTCATCCGCTCGCATGGCTGGCTCTTCGCAGCCATGCCGTAGAAGCCGAGCGCGCCTGTGACGACGCCGTACTCGAGAGCGAAGAGAGCACCGAGTATGCGGAACAGCTTGTTTCTCTGGCTCGGCGCTTAAATAGCGCCTCCCTCCATCACGCTCTGGGTATGGCGAACCCGAGCGATTTGCACACACGTGTGCGGGCTCTGTTGAAGGTCGATCAGAGTCGAGGCACGCTTCGCTCAACGGCAGTGATTGCCGCGACTGCTGCCGCCCTCGCTATCGTAGCCACGGTTGGGCCCGTCCGATTGCTTGCTCAATCTGAGATCGCTCCGGAGAATAAAGACCAGGCTTTGTTCGAAGCCGCTCAGGACGGTGATGTTCGGAGACTCGAGACGCTGCTGGCCAGCGGTGCGAGCGCCAATGTCCCGCTCAGAGGAGATGGAAGCGCACTAATGGCTGCGGCTGCGCGAGGGTTCGACAATGCCGTGACGCTGCTGCTGAATCGCGGTGCCGACCCGAACCTGGCTGTGCGGGGGGATGGAACGGCTCTCATCGTGGCGGCCAGGAACGGCCGCCTTTCTACCGTGCGGCTCCTGCTCGATCGCGGTGCCGACATTAACCTGCCGGTACAGGGCGATGGAAATCCGCTCATCATGGCCGCCCGTGGTGGCAGCACTGAGGTGATCCAGCACCTTCTCGACCGTGGTGCGGCCATCGAGCAAGTTGTTCCCGGCGACGAGAACGCGCTGATTGAAGCAAGCGCGCGTGGAAATCTCGATGCGGTTAAGCTGCTTGTAAGCCGAGGTGCCAACGTTAACGCCAGAGTGTTGGTCGAAGCGTCGGGACTGCGGTCGGCGCACTGGCGTACACCTCTCAACATGGCACGGCGGGGAGGGCACTCGGAAGTGGTTCAGTACCTCATTGGTGTAGGGGCCCGGGCGGAGTAGGATGCTTCGAAGAGCGTTTTTAGCCACAGGTGCTGCCGCAGCCGCCCGGCTCAAAGCAGGAGGCACAGATAGGATCGCCCGTGCCCGGTCAGTCGTACAAGCTGTCGTTGACACGCATGGTGTTCCGGGGCTTTCCGTCGCCGTTGGACGTCACGGAAACCTGCAATGGTCCGAGGGGTTCGGACTTGCAAACGTCGAGCAGAAGATACCGGCGACACCACTTACGGGCTATCGGGTTGGTAGCGTGTCGAAAGTTCTCACAACCGCCGCAGTTGCTCGTCTGGTCGATGCAGGCCGGCTGGACCTTGACGCGCCGGTCCAACGCTACGTACCTTCCTTCCCTGTGAAGCAGTGGCCGGTAACGACGCGACAGCTTGCCGGTCACATTGCAGGCATACGCCATTACGTGCCGGAGGACTTCTCGGGGCCGCTCAAAGGAGCACCGCACTTCGCCCGGGTGGAAGAGGGATTGGCGATCTTCTCGGCGGATCCCCTTCAGTTCGAACCCGGAACGAAGTACTCGTACTCCAGCTATGGCTGGAATCTGGTCAGCGCCGTAGTTGAGGGAGCCTCAGGCAGACCATTTCTGGATTACATGCAATCCGAAGTGTTCGACGTTCTGGGACTGCGTCGCACCGCAGCCGATCAGGTGAGGAACATCATCCCGTTCCGATCTGCATTCTACGAGCGCGACGAGCAAGGCACGCTGTTGCACGCCCCGTACTGCGACAACAGCTACAAGTGGGCGGGCGGTGGATTTCTCTCCAGCGCCGAAGACCTCGTTCGATTCGGCTCCGCCCATCTCCAGGCGGGGTTCCTTCGACAGAACACACTGGATCTTCTGTTCACTTCCCAGAAGCTTTCGTCCGGCACTGAGACCGGCGTTGGGATCGGCTGGCGGGTCGGCAGGGATGAAACCGGTCGACGCGTTGTGCACCATTCGGGATCGCTCGAAGGCGGCCGCGCGGTGCTGATGATGTTCCCCGAATCAGGCGTCGTGGTGGCGCTCGCTGCAAACCTGTTCGCTCGGTTTGGTGAGAAGGACGCCATCGCTGTAGGCCAGTTGTTTATCGGCTGATCGCACGCGCCCGCGCTACTATGGGCGCGTTTGCGACAGCACCTCATCATTGACGCCGATGACACTCTTTGGGAGAACAACATCTACTTCGAGCAGGCGTTCGACGATTTCATCTCCTTTCTCGACCACTCGACGCTGAGCCCGGACGAGATTCGCGCCATTCTGGACGAGATCGAGCTGGCAAACATCAAGGCTCATGGCTATGGCGCCCAGAACTTCGCCCGCAATCTGTGTCAGTGCTACGAGCGCCTGGCGGAGCGCGAGATTGCTCCTGGGGACCTCGACGGCCTTATGGAACTGGCGCGCCGGATCATGGAGCAGCCCATCGAAATCATCGAAGGCGTGCCGGAGACGCTGGAATATCTGGCGTCGCGGCACGACCTCGTTCTTTTCACCAAAGGTCACCAGGAGGAGCAGAAGCTGAAGATCGACCGCTCAGGGCTGGGTATCTGGTTCGGCCATACGGCAATTGTCCGGGAAAAGGACCGTGCTGCGTACCAGGAACTTGTTGCGACGCTTAAGGCCGACCCTGCACGCGCCTGGATGATTGGTAATTCTCCCAGGTCGGACATCAACCCAGCACTCGCAGCGGGCTTAAACGCCGCGTATGTTCCGCATGCCCGGACGTGGCACCTCGAAAAGACAGAACTCGCGACCGGACCGGGAAGGGTGCTGCACCTCACCCGGTTCTCCGATCTGCGAGACCACTTCTAGGTTTTCTTCTCTTCCGGGAACACGTGGTATCCCGCAGGTGGCGAATACACCTCTTCAAGCAACTGCAGTCGGCGCCGGAGGTAACGGCTGGCGATCTGCCGCGGACCTGTCTCGACGTCGATGTCGCAGCAGATCCCGTGCAGGTACAGCGTCATCGTGTCAATGAAGGACTGCCGGGCGTATTCGCGGAACAGGCGGGTCTCGCGTTTGCCAGGACTGGGGCGGGTGAGCAGCGCCTGCTTCAGATTCCAGCTGCCCTCATCGACTTCGCCATGGACGCCCGATTCGAGTTCCGACTTCAGAATCGATTCATACTTCTCGCGTGATTCCCGCGCCCACTGGTCGGCTACCAGTGCCGCCAGTAAATGGTAGAAGTGGTAGTGATAATCCGCTACTTCCTGGTCCTTCAGCGCAAACGCCAGCACGGCTTCTTCCTTCGAAACCACACATGAAGTCCAGGAGACCCGGTCTTCGGCCGGGGGCTGCAGGCGCACGAGTTCGCCGTGCTTGCACGCACCTTATTCGAGAACCCGCTCCAGATAGGGCACAAGCAGAATGGACACTCGCGGCAGTTGGGAGAGCACCGAGGGCGGCAGCGCCGCAATCGGCTCCTCCAGGTATTCGCGGATGTCCTCTTCGGTGAGCGGCAGCTCGGCAAAGTAGTACGAAAAGGGCTTCCGCAGCGGGATCATGTCCCGGCGAAAGCGTTCGGCGAACTGTCCGACGCTTACATTCGCTGGGTCGGGGGTGGCTGGCATTGGGAACGTTGTCAATTCTAACAGCCTCGCGCCGGGCGTGCCGGCAAATCGGGACCGTTTGCTAGATGTAT